>NZ_JBFRSX010000039.1:59180-66845 GCF_041473835.1 Vibrio sp. 10N.222.55.A1
ACCTGATGAACCTGATGAAATTTATGAAACCTCAGTCACTTCGATTTGGTCTGCTTTAGCGAGCTTTTCGTCGCGTTTTGAATTCGAAGCATCACTCAAGCTCGGCTTAGGAAAACGCTGCTCTCGCTCTTTGATGAAAGAGAGGCTAGTGTCCATTTCTTCACTGTTGATGTAGTGCTGGAAGCGCTTCATCTTCTCAGGGTTTTCAATGGTGGTTTTCCATTCACACTGGTACTTCTCGATGTTGAGTGCGATGTCCGCTTCGAGTTCTTCAGCTACGTTGAGCTTGTCTTCAATCACGACTTGCTTGAGGTATTCAATGCCGCCTTCGAGGTTCTCCATCCATACCGATGTACGCTGTAAGCGGTCTGCGGTACGTGTGTAGAACATCAAAACGCGGTCGATGTATTTAAGGAGTGTGGTTTCGTCTAAATCAGTGGCGAATAGGTCTGCATGACGAGGACGCATACCGCCGTTACCACAGATGTAGAGGTTCCAACCTTTGTCGGTGGCGATAACACCAATGTCTTTCGATTGGGCTTCTGCACATTCACGAGTACAGCCTGAAACCGCAAACTTGATCTTGTGTGGTGAACGCAGGCCTTTGTAGCGGTTCTCAAGTCGAATCGCTAAGCCAACACTGTCGTCGACACCGTATCGACACCAAGTGCTACCGACACAAGATTTCACGGTACGAACCGATTTACCGTAGGCGTGGCCCGTTTCAAAACCTGCATCAATCAGCTTTTTCCAGATGATAGGCAGTTCGTTAAGCTGTGCGCCAAACAAGTCGACACGCTGACCGCCCGTGATTTTGGTGTACAGGTCGAACTCTTTAGCGACTTCGCCTAAAACAATCAATTTATCTGGAGTGATTTCACCGCCAGCAATACGCGGAACTACCGAGTAAGTGCCGTCTTTTTGCATGTTGCCAAGGTAGATGTCATTGGTGTCTTGCAGCTCGATATGTTGATCTTCCAGGATGTAATCGTTCCAGTACGAAGCCAGAATCGAACCGACAGCCGGTTTACACACAGTACAGCCCAATCCGTTGCCGTGAGAATCTAACAGCTCGTCGAAGGTCTTGATTTTGTTGACGCGAATGATGTCGGTAAGCTCTTGGCGAGAATAAGCAAAGTGCTCACAGATATCGTTAGAGACTTCCACACCTAGGTTACTTAGCTCGCTATCGAGAACCTGTTTAGCAAGGGCAGAACAACCGCCACAACCTGTTGAAGCATTCGTGGTTTCTTTCAATGCAGCCATCGTGGTGCAGCCTGCTGAAACGGCCTCTTTAATATCGCCTTTGGTCACATCAAAACATGAACAGATCACAGCGCTATCAGGCAGAGCTTCAACACCCATTGCCGAACCTGAATCATCGGCCACGTTAGGTAAAATTAGCACTGATGGGTTTTCAGGAAGGGGCATATCATTTTGCTTGATTTGCAGTAGCGAACCGTAGGCTTCTGCATCACCGACCAATACTGCGCCGACAATCTTTGTGCCGTCAGCCGAAATGATCAGGCGCTTATAAACTTGTTCAATTTCATCGTTGTAGGTATACGATTGAGCGCCTTCCGTCTTGCCGTGTACTTCACCAATACTGGCCACATCGACGCCAAGCAGTTTGAGCTTGGTGCTCATGTCTGCACCAGTAAATGAAGCGTCGCTCGTTCCGTCAGAGACAATATGCGAAGCCGCGACTTTCGCCATGGAATAACCGGGCGCCACTAAGCCGAAGATCTTGTTATCCCAAAGGGCACATTCACCAATGGCGTAGACGTTTTCGATATTGGTTTGGCAGTGGTTGTTGATGACAATACCGCCGCGCTCGCCAATTTCGACATCAGAGCTTCTTGCTAACTCATCTTGAGGGCGAATACCCGCAGAGAATACGATCATATCGGTTTCTAAATGGGTGCCATCGGCGAAGTTCATGCGGTAGCGAGCATTTTCGCCATCGACTATTTCAGAGGTCGCTTTCTCGGTATGAACTTGCACACCAAGGTCTTCAATCTTTCTGCGCAGTAGGGCACCGCCACCATCATCTAATTGAACCGCCATCAGGCGAGGCGCAAATTCAACCACATGGGTTTCTAAGCCAAGGTTTTTGACGGCGTTTGCGGCTTCTAAGCCAAGCAGACCACCACCAATCACCACGCCAGATTTGCTGACTTTGCTTGAAAGCTCGATGGCGTCTAAGTCTTCGATGGTGCGATAAACGTGACAGTGTTCTTGGTCGTTACCGGGAATAGGGGGAACAAAAGGGAAAGAGCCCGTCGCCAAGATTAGCTTGTCGTAACTTTCAACGTGACCACTTTCAGTGATGACTTGTTGATTGGCGGTGTCTAGCTTGGCAACCTTCTGATTCAACAAGTAGTTCACGCCGTTGCTTTGGTAATATTCTTCACTAGTCAATGACAGGTCATCAGCGCTTTTACCATTAAAGTAAGCCGTCAGCTGAACACGGTCGTAGGCCAGCCTTGGTTCTTCACTAAAAGTAATCACATCAAACTCATCACTGTCTGATTGCAGGATGTTGTCGATAAATTTGTGTCCAACCATACCGTTACCAACAACGACGATTTTCTTCTTGCTCATAATCCATTCCTTATTCTCGGCGTCACCATCACTAGCGTCTAATTTCTAATCGTTAGCAGATGAATACCGGGTTGAGATTCCACTCAATTCATAATCATCAAGAAAAACAAAAATGTTTTTTCTAAGTCTTGGTTTCTAGTGGAGCAAGGAGGGTGCCAGATTGCGATTTGTTCATTTAAATAAAATTTAATATATATATTTCAGTGATTTAAAAATTACAGGTGGCACGTAATTACCCCTAAAGTGGTATGTAAAATTTTTGTTATATTTATATAAATGAGCGTTTGTGGTGCAACTTTCTGCAAAATGGTGCAAAAATTAAGTTTTTATCTTGGCTAAGTTCTGTTTGGTTCGTTGTTGATATTTGTGTTTTTATTAAGTTGTTGTTTTTAGATGAAATTATTTGCTATTCATCAGCTGCTATTAAGTGGCGTGTTATTTGCTTATTTTTAGTTATTACAATTATGGATAATTGAGTGAGAAACGGATGACCGATTCAAACAGCGGCTGGATAAAATCGACCTGTGCTTATTGTGGTGTAGGGTGTGGAATAGAAGCGAGACCGACATCGTTAGGAAAACTAGAAGTGCGTGGTGATAAAGATCATCCATCAAACTATGGAAAGCTATGTACTAAAGGGATTGCGCTTGGTGATACCGTCACGCCTTTAGGACGCCTAACACAGCCTGCTCATATTCAGAATGAGCAAAAACAAGAGCTGGATTGGAACCGTGCCACTCAGTTGGTCGCAGACAAATTCAATCAAACGATCGAAGAATTTGGAGCCGATTCGGTTGCGTTCTATGTGTCTGGTCAGCTGCTTACCGAAGACTATTATGTTGCCAATAAACTGATGAAAGGCTTTATCGGCAGCGGCAACATCGACAGTAATTCTAGACTGTGCATGGCTTCAACCGTGGTCGGGCATAAGCGAGCATTTGGCGCAGACACAGTACCGGTGTGCTACGAAGATCTCGAGCAAGCCGAACTCGTCGTGATTACAGGTTCCAACTTAGCATGGTGTCACCCGGTACTTTTCCAAAGATTAAGAGCCGCGAAACAAGCCAACCCTGAATTGAAAGTTATCGTCATCGACCCGCGTTATACCGACACCTGTGAAATCGCAGACATTCACTTGGCATTGGAATCAGGCTCAGACGTCGCATTGTTCAATGGTTTATTGGGTTACCTCGATGATAACGACAAGCTAGATGCAGACTACATAGAAAACCACACCCAAGGCTTTACTGAATCGATTCGATCTGCGACTCACTACCGTTATACAGAGTCAGGTTATACCGAATCAGGCTGGGGCGACAAAAGTGTTCCTGAACTTACAGGGTTAACAGAGCAGCAGCTAAAACAGTTCTACAGTTTGTTTGCATCGAACGAGAAGGTGCTGACCATTTACTCCCAAGGCGTGAACCAATCGACACAAGGGTGCGATAAGGTAAACGCCATTATTAACTGCCATTTAGCCACCGGGAAAATTGGCAAGCCGGGCATGGGGCCATTCTCTGTAACGGGCCAGCCGAACGCGATGGGCGGACGTGAGGTGGGCGGTTTAGCCAATACCTTAGCGGCGCACTTTGAATTTGGTGACCCGCAATCACACCAAACCGTGAGTGAATTTTGGCAGACCGACAACCTAGCAACACATGCGGGTTTAAAAGCGATTGACCTGTTTGATGCCATGAATGAAGGCAAAATCAAAGCGGTGTGGATCATGGCAACTAACCCAGTTGTGAGCCTGCCTGACAGCGAAAAGATCAAAGCCGCATTAGAGAAGTGCCCGTTTGTGGTGGTGTCTGATTGTATTGCCGATACTGAAACCACTCGCTTGGCCGATGTGGTGCTGCCCGCGCAAGGGTGGAGCGAGAAATCGGGCACCGTGACCAACTCTGAACGCCGAATCTCACGCCAACGCCGAGTGTTACCAAGCCCAGGGGAAGCCAAACCCGATTGGTGGATTCTAAAAGAAGTCGCACAAAAAATGGGATTCAAAGAGCAATTTGAGTTCCGCCACGAAGGTGAGATCTTTAAAGAGTATTGCGAGATGACAGCGCTCGGCAATGAAACAGGTAAAGCGCGTGACTTGTGCTTAATTGGACTCACGCAATTGGATGAAAAAGGCTATGGCGAACTCACTCCACAGCAATGGCCAGTACTTGAGTATCAACCTGAGATCATCGAACAGCGCATGTTCACCAATGGTGAGTTCTTTACCGAATCAGGCAAAGCGCAGTTTATTGCAGTTGAGCACGACAAACCGATTGCCGATACCAGCCTTGAATTCCCACTTATCATGAACACAGGCCGAATCCGAGACCAATGGCACACCATGAGCCGCACAGGCTTGGCGGCAGGTTTAGGTGAGCATACCCCTGAGCCTTTTGTTGCGATGCACCCAGATACCGTTTCAGAACTGAACTTGGATGAGTTTGGGCTAGATGCTTTCAACCACGCCACTATTAATCCAGTGGTGAAAGTGCGCAGCGCACAAGGGGAGTGCCAAGCCCGCTTAGTGGTGACCAAAGAGATGCGCCGCGAACAAGTCTTCATGCCTATCCACTGGAACGCACCCACCGCCAAAGACAGCAAACCATGCGACTTAATCTTGCCTCATACCGATGCCGCATCAGGCCAGCCAGAATTCAAACATACCCCAGTGATGGTTGAACCGTGTGGCTATCGCAGCGAAGCCGCACTGGTCAGTGACAAGGTGATGGATTGCAGCGGCTTTGATTATTGGGTTCGCCAAAGAGTGGAGGGCGGTTTTCTGTATCGAATATCTTCCTCTAAGAACCCAATGGAGTTGGTGATTCAGCTTGCTAATACCCTCGATGCATTACCAGAACCTAACGCGGAGGCGATCAAATCACTCCATTATCATGGCAATAAATCATTCAAGAACTACGGCTCTGCCAAGCTGGGTCAGTCTGGCGTAAAGCAAGCCTTCGTGGTGAACAGTAAGCTAGACCATCAAAGCATCGACTGGCTGGTGGAGTGCTTAACCCGAGAAGCCGATGAAGAGTTCGAAGCCGAGTTTTTGAGTACTATGGCGAAGTAGTTACTTCCTCTTACTTATCCATACCTACAGCGTAAACGCCGACAATCATGTCGGCGTTTTTGTTTGAGAATACAACTTCCAAGATACAACCTTCATAGCCTGAATTGCGGTTTACTCACATATTGGGGAGTTTTCTGCATTTTGCCGGAACTATATGGAAAATTTCTGCTTTTCGTCATGTTTGATACAAAGATAAGTAGGTAAGATGATGTTATTAAATGAGTTATTAGACTAAGTGCAGCGAGTCTTGGAAACTAGACAGAATTGTTTCAGGGACAAAATGCAGAATTATTCTGTCTAATATAGCTGTTAGGCACAAAAATAAATTATGCCACTAGTTGATATTAAAATAATTGCCCATATCTATAGTGTGGTTATGAAACTAAAGGAGTAAATCATATGCCAGACTTAACTCAAGCTCGTTGCCCATGCCGTGGGTGTAATACTGTCGCTACGAATGCTGAACAAGTTGAACAATTGTTTGGCTTAAGAAATATGGGTGATGGTACTGTTCGCGTTCAGTCATACTGTCGCGAATGCCGCAGTCTTCATTGTGAAGCAAGCGACCCTAAATGTAATTAGTGCAAAAAAGCAGATACGGCTTCGTCGTATCTGCTTTATTATGCTATGTTACTCGGTTTGAGTATCTCAGGGCAATTTAATGTCACAAACTTATCAAATGGATGCAGTAGATTGGCTTAAAACACTAGATGACTCTAGCGTTGACCTTTTTATTACAGATCCACCTTATGAGTCTCTAGAAAAACACAGAAAAATCGGTACTACGACTCGTCTGAAAGAAAGTAAATCATCAAGTAACCAGTGGTTTAGTATTTTTCCGAATACTAGATTTGAAGAGTTGTTTACAGAAATTTATAGAGTATTGAAAAAGGGCTCTCATTTCTATTTGTTCTGTGATCAAGAAACAATGTTTGTTGCTAAACCAATAGCTGAACAAGTAGGGTTTAAATTTTGGAAGCCAATTGTTTGGGATAAATGTGCTATTGGTATGGGGTATCACTATCGAGCACGCTATGAATTTATTCTATTCTTCGAAAAAGGCAAAAGAAAACTGAATGATCTGAGTATTCCTGATGTATTGGAGTACAAACGGGTTTGGCGCGGGTACCCTACAGAGAAGCCGGTGGACCTTCTCGAAGTCCTTATTATGCAAAGCTCTTCTGAACACGATGTTGTTGCAGATTCATTTTTCGGTTCAGGTTCCACATTAATAGCAGCGAACAACCTGTCTAGAAAATACTTAGGCTGCGATGTATCTGATTCTGCACATGAACACTTCAATAATAGGTTAAAAACCAACGCAATTTGTGCCTAACAAACGACTATGGCGTCAATGATTAATTTTTGGCAGTGTTTTCATCCCACATGGCGCCATCTCTCAGCATAGAGTTAAGAGTCACAACCATCTTTCGAACACACGCGATTATTGCGACTTTCTTAGGCTTTCCGGCAGCTACAAGTCGAGCATAAGTTGCTTTGAATACGGGGTTACATTGCATGGCTGACATCATTGCCATATATAACACTGTGCGTACTTGCGCTCGACCGCCTTGGATCACGCGCTTACCTTTGTAGCGCCCACTTTCGCGTGTTATTGGAGCGACACCAATTAGTGATGCCGCTTGTTTATTTGTGATGTAGCCAAGTTCTGGTACGTTGCTAATTATTGATGCAGCGGCAATGTTTCCTATTCCAGGGACGCTCTGCAATATTGTGTTTTTAGCCTGATATTCAGGGCTAT
The DNA here is from genome assembly GCF_041473835.1 of Vibrio sp. 10N.222.55.A1. Taxonomy (NCBI): domain Bacteria; kingdom Pseudomonadati; phylum Pseudomonadota; class Gammaproteobacteria; order Vibrionales; family Vibrionaceae; genus Vibrio; species Vibrio sp. 10N.222.55.A1. The sequence continues at coordinate 66,617 of NZ_JBFRSX010000039.1, forward strand.
CTTCAATGAGTTTAACGAGCTTTTCTTCTAACTTGGTGATTTGATTTTTTATCGTGGTTAGCATCGGTTTGATTGTCGGATGGAGAGAAGCGGGAAGTATCTGGATTCGGTTCTTTTCCATGGTTTGCATGGATAACAACTGGTTTCGGCGAATGACTAAGTCACTCATTAGGCGTATGTTTTTTGGCTTTATGACAGTAAGAGCTGGTTTGATTGCTTCTCCATAGTG
>NZ_JBFRSX010000040.1:0-397 GCF_041473835.1 Vibrio sp. 10N.222.55.A1
ATACTGACTTCAAAACTACAAAAAGTAATTCTAAAGCTATTACCATTCCAACAGAATGATAATGAATTGACTGTGCCGATAATAAATTATCGATTGGTCACTCAGTTCATTGAAATCAATGTGATTCCTAAGAATCAATTTTTGATATTCATCAACGAGTGCCCACACAGATTGATAGGTTTAAATTGTTAAAGAGCTTTTCCTTTTTGAGCTTCGCTCAAATCGGACGGCCATTTTAGCGATTTAAGTTTTAGTGTCAACCACTATTTTCAAAACTTTTTTCAAGCGCTTGGCTTGGCTAATTTGGCTTGCTGATTCGTTCTGGTTTCCTAAGAAGCCATCCCGTGTCAGCGAGGTGGCATTATAGAGATTTCGATCACACTGGCAAGCCCTTTTT
>NZ_JBFRSX010000041.1:0-25873 GCF_041473835.1 Vibrio sp. 10N.222.55.A1
ATCCTTATTTGTTATACAAAATCTAATCCCACCCACTTTCCGCTCGATTGCACATTTCCGCAAACTGGTGACATTGCATTAGATACTGGTGTATACCTGAAATATGACTATTGATGCCGTTATTTCCAATATTGGGGTGGATAAGTATAAGCTCACGCATTTTCTTTAGGATCTCTAATGACTTATCTATATTGTTAAACAGTTCGTCTAGTTCGTTATCAGTATGCGGAACATACTGATGTACTACTGGCTGTGGCAATTTTGACAACAACTGATTTAGTTCCGTTTTCAACTTGTCAAAATGCTTAAATTCATTAGGTATCGCTATTTTAAGTAACTCTGATTTAGACCTTTCTGTAAGCTCATCAAACCGTAAGTCAAAAGTAACCTTTGAACTTTCACCAGATGATTTGTAATTCAGTTCATTTTTAATGTGCTTCCAGTAAATTTTTTCATTATTTAAGTCCACAAGGCAAACCAGAACCGGAAGGTTTGTATTTTTCCAGTATTCTATGTGTTCAGGAGTGACATAAATTGAATGACTATTACCAGTTACCTTTACTGACGACTTGATTTGCACTTTTATTAGCCGTAAGTCGCTTTTCCCATTTTCAACTACTTCTATTTCAGCATCCACCCCTAGGTCGACATCGAGTAAGCGAACCGCCCACTTAAACATAGAAGTGGCTTTATAGGCAAAAAAGTACTCGCCAGCGTCGCCAGTGACCGCTTTACTTTTGTATTGCATACTTCCTCATTTTGTATAACAGCTATTAGACCGAAAAATTCTGCATTTAAATACAGAATCATTCTATCTAGTTTCATATGCATATTAATTTACCACGATTAATCACAGCAATTCAGTGACTTAAAACATAGATAGACTCATTGAATGACAAAATGCAGAATATTTCTATATAGTATGAATTTCGCAAAAACCCCGCTCTACTAGATATAAAAACAGTACCACTACACATACCCCAAACACAAAAAAGCCTGCCATCTATGCGAACATAAATGGCAGGCTTTATACGTTAATTAAATTTGTTTGTGGCTAGCTTACGCGGCTTCGAATGCGAGGGCTTTCTTCTCTACCTGACGGAAGATCAGCGTTAGTATGCCGTTTACTGCTAAGTAGAATGCGCCAGCAATGCCGAACACGGTTAGCGTGTCGTAGGTTTGGCCGTTGATACGCTGAGCGTAGCCCATCAAGTCCATGATGGTGATGGTGCTTGCCAGTGACGTACCTTTGAAGACTAGAATCACTTCGTTCGAGTAAGCTGGAACGGCGCGGCGTAGTGCATATGGCAGTAACACTTTAAGCGTTGCTACTTTGTCCATACCTAGTGCACGACACGCTTCCCACTGCCCTGCTGGAATGGCGTTGAATGCGCCTCTGAACAGTAGCGTGCTGTATGCGGCAGTGTTCAAAGCTAATGCTAACATTGCACAGAACCAAGGTTGGCTTAACCAAGTCCACATGAAGCTTTCACGAATCCAATCGAACTGACCCGGGCCGTAATAGACCAAGAAGATCTGCACCAACAATGGTGTGCCGGTGAACAGCGTGATGATGCCACGTGTTAACCAGTGAATCGCAGGTATTCTTAGGATTAGCGTTACCGTCATCAGCAGTGACAAGATACAACCAACCAGCAATGAAGCGCCTGTAAGTTGAAGACTGGTCACTAAGCCTTCAAGCATTTGAGAGAGGTATTGTTGATTCATGCCATTGCCCCTTTGTTACCCAAACCTTGAATAGAGAACTTACCATCAATCACTTTTACCAATCTTTGTGTGATTAAAGTTATGACCAAGTAGATTGCTGCTGCTGTCGCGTACCAAGTAAATGCTTCGTGCGTTGCAGCGGATGTTAGTTGTGCTTGTTTCAGCAAATCTGTTACGCCAATTAGCGAAACTAATGCAGTGTCTTTCAGTAACACTAACCATTGGTTGGTTAACCCTGGTAGTGCGTGTCTTACCGCTTGAGGTAACACGATACGAAAGAATGCACGAGACTGAGAAATACCAAGTGCGCTTGCTGCTTCTCTCTGCCCTTTGCTTACTGCTTTCAAAGCACCACGCAAGGTTTGCGAAGCGTAAGAAGCAAAGATAAGTGACAGTGCAACAACACCAGATAAGAACGGGCTCACTTCTATGAAGTCGCCAGTGATCATGAACAGAACTTGTGTCGAACCAAAGTAGATAAACAGTACGACCAGAATTTCTGGTAAACCACGAACAATCGTCACAAATGCAGTCGTTGGCCATTTGATTGCAATACGACGAGACATCTCACCACTTGCAAACAAAACTGCTAGAACCAATCCAACCAATAGGCTTACGAACGCAAGCTGAACAGTCATCCAGCTTGCTTCGACGAGCCCTAAAGAGTAACCCGTTAATTCCATAAATTACTTACCGAAGTACTTGTTGAAGATCTTATCGTATTCGCCGTTCGCTTTTACTGCTGCAAGTGCAACGTTAAGCTGGTCTACAAGTTCTTGGTTGCTCTTGTTTACTGCGATGCCAAAGCCGTTACCGAAGTACTCTTGGTTTGTTACTTGGTCGCCAACGTACGTTAGGTTGTCTTCTTTCTTGAACCATTCTGCTACAACGGCTGTGTCACCGAATACAGAATCGATACGACCGTTTTTCATGTCGATGAATGCATCTTGGTAGCTTGAGTAAGGTACCGCTGTTACGCCAGTCATTTGCTCAAGTAGGAAGCTCTGGTGAGTAGAACCGTTTTGAACGCCAACACGCTTACCTTCTAGTGCTGCTTGGTCTGCTACTTTGCCTTCAAAAGAGATGAATGCTGCAGAGTTGTCGTAGTATGCGTTAGAGAAGTTCACTTGTTTAAGACGCGCTTCTGTGATGTCCATTGCCGAGATAGCCGCATCGTAACGTTTGAATTTAAGTGCAGGGATCAAGCTATCGAATGCTTGGTTGTGGAAAGTACAGGTTGCTTTCAGCTCTTCACAAAGTGCGTTTGCTAAGTCTACGTCAAAACCCTGAATTTGGTTGTTCTCATCCATGTATTCGAATGGTGCGTACGTTGCTTCCATCGCGAATTTGATTTCTTCTTGAGCTGCTGCGTTAAAAGAAGCAAGGCCGATAAGTGAAGCTAGTAGAATCTTTTTCATTTTGTTACTCCGAATACTGTGTAATAGCGGCCTGTGGCCATTCTTATAATTTGATTGTTTTAATTTAGCTAAATCTAGTGAGTCAACTTTCTTTTAATAAGTGACTTACTTAATGAGTCAAATATTCAGCAAACTCAGGTGTCTGCGGATTAACGAATGAATCGCTGGTGCCGTGTTCAACGATGTACCCTTTCTCTAGGTACAGAACGTGGCTAGCAATCTTCTTCGCGAAATCGACTTCATGCGTCACGACCACTTGGGTAATGCCCGTTCCGCTCAATTCTTTAATAATGCTCACGACTTGGTTGGTGATCTCAGGATCAAGCGCCGCTGTTGGTTCATCAAACAACAACACATCCGGTTTCATCATCAGCGCACGTGCAATCGCAACACGCTGTTGTTGACCGCCAGACAGTTGAAGTGGCCAAGCGTCTGCTTTGTCGGCAAGTTGAAGTGTCTTTAGGACTTCTTGCGCTTGCTTAATCGCTTCTTGCTTATCCAAACCCGCAACTTTCGTCGGTGCTTCAATCAAGTTTTCCATCACCGTCATGTGTGGCCATAAGTTATATTGCTGGAACACCATGCCGACTTTACGACGAAGTTTAAGCCCTTGCTTCTCTTGGATCTGACCAGCAAAGTCGAATTGCTCGTTAGCAATATCTAATTCGCCGTTGTCCGCGATTTCAAGCAGGTTCAATACACGCAGTAATGAACTCTTGCCCGCGCCGCTTGGGCCAAGCAATACCAAGGTTTCGCCACTCTCACAGTCGAAACTGATGTCGTGAAGAACTTGGGTATCACCGTATGATTTGTTGATGCTCTTTACTTGAATACTCATGCCACAATACTGCATTAATTGTCATTTGTTGGTTATTCTATTCAATCCGAGTTTTTATGCAAGAAAAATGTATAAAAAACTACTTTGTTGAATTTTTGTAACAAATATTCCACAAAAAACAGTCGCTATAACTGGTCTTACAACCAAAACTTACAAGTCATTGATAAAGCTAATATCGAGATAAATAGCAAACGTTTTGCTATCAATTTATAAATCATCGCACGGTTGCTTGTTTATGTGTGCACTCTCCTATCAACGCTAATTTACTTGCATAAAAATTAGGGTTAAATAGCTTGGTTTCCTATCCAACTGACTGGATCAAAATGCTTAGTTTTCCTTTAAGGTCGTTTCGAATTATTCACTTAGTGTTGATGAAATATTGGAAATTGAGTTTCCTAGGGAGCGTCACAGCGCAATAAATGCTTTAATGGGTTCGATTATCAACAACAATTACTGCCCAGCGAACAACGCGCAGTACAGGCAATAAGTCATAAAGCAATTAGCCATAAGCAACAAGCAACAAGCCATCTATTTTTAAAGCGACAACACATTAAGGCAGTCATATGCAAAACGATGTCTCTTCTACGCTCGACTCGAACCAGCGACAGACTCAAAAGAATCCCGATGCCAAACCTGAGAAAAAAAGCCTCAGTATTTTGTTTGAGCTGAGTAAATTCATTCAGCCTTATAAAGGTCGTGTTATTGCTGCGTTGATCGCGTTGATCTTCACAGCGAGCTTAACCCTTTCAGTCGGACACGGTATTCGTCTTCTTATCGACCAAGGCTTCAGCCAACAATCGTTGTCAGACTTAGGCAGCTCGATTCAGTTCATCATGGTGGTGGTCGTGTTGATTTCGATTGGTACTTTCTTCCGCTTCTACTTGGTTTCTTCTGTTGGGGAACGTGTGAGTGCAGACATTCGCTTATCGGTTTTCAATCATGTCGTGACGCTGCACCCGAGTTACTTCGAAACCAATGGCAGTGGCGACATCATGTCGCGCATTACAACGGATACTACTCTGCTTCAAAGCATCATTGGTTCATCGTTCTCTATGGCGATGCGCAGCGCGTTGATGTGTATTGGTGCAATCATCATGCTGTTTGCGACCAATATTAAGCTGACGTTGATTGTATTGGCCTCGGTGCCATTTATCTTGATTCCGATCCTTGTTTATGGGCGCCGTGTAAGAGCCCTATCTCGCCAAAGCCAAGATTCCATGTCTGATGTGGGTTCTTACGCAGGTGAGGCAATTGAGCACATTAAAACCGTGCAAAGCTACAGCCGAGAAGAGCAAGAGAAAGCATCATTCGCGGTAGAAGTGGAAAAGGCGTATGAGATTGGTCGCCAGCGTGTAAAACAGCGCGCGATTCTTATTTCTGGCGTTATCGTGATTGTATTTAGTGCTATTGCAGGCATGCTTTGGGTTGGCGGCAGTGATGTTATCAACGGCACTATGTCGGCTGGTGACTTAGCGGCGTTTGTGTTCTACGCAATTATGGTTGCTTCATCGTTAGGTACGATTTCTGAAGTGATGGGTGAACTGCAACGCGCGGCAGGTGCGACCGAGCGATTAATCGAGATCCTACAAGTTGAAAGCCATATTGTTGCGCCAGTTGCGAATCCAACTTCGCTTGCTAACGTAACGCCAGAAGTTGCATTTGATGATGTGACCTTCTGTTATCCATCAAGACCGGACCAACCCGCAACAAGCAACCTCACGCTTACTGCCCATGAAGGCAAAGTGTTGGCACTGGTTGGCCCGTCTGGCGCAGGTAAAACTACCCTGTTCGAACTGCTGCAACGTTTCTACGACCCACAAGTGGGTAAGGTCACCTTAGGCGGTGTTGAACTGAATCAGTTTGATCCTAACGAGCTAAGAAAGCAGATGGCATTGGTACCGCAACAACCTGCTCTGTTCAGTAACGATGTGTTCCATAACATTCGCTACGGCAACCCGCAGGCAACAGACGAGCAAGTGATCGAAGCGGCGAAGAAAGCGCACGCACACGAGTTCATTCAAAACCTACCTGATGGCTACAACAGCTTTCTTGGTGAACGTGGTGTAAGGCTTTCTGGTGGGCAGAGACAACGTATTGCCATCGCACGTGCCATCTTGAAAGATCCAAATATTCTATTGTTGGATGAAGCAACCAGCGCACTAGACAGTGAAAGTGAGCATCACGTACAACAAGCGTTAGAAGAGTTAATGCGTGGCAGAACGACGATCATTATCGCCCATCGATTATCAACAATTAAACACGCCGACCAAATTGCGGTGCTCGATAAAGGACAACTAGTAGACATCGGCGACCACCAGTCTCTCATCAATAGCTGCGAATTGTACCAACGCTTGGTTGAGCTGCAATTCAAACACCTTAGTGCCTAACTATTGAGTGGATGTGCAACTAAGTCACTGACATTGTGTGGTTTCAAGCTTCAAAAACTTAAATCACGCGTGTTGCAGTTTTGTTAATTTAGCGGTAGGGTTTTTATTCCAATAACAACTTATCCCTACATAACAATAAGAGAGTTCGCATGGAAGCACTATTATCTGACTACCCGGTAGTAACAGAAATCCCTGTCGCTTGGGGAGAAATGGACGCACTCAATCACGTTAACAACGCTGTATATTTTCGCTATTTCGAAACCGCTCGCTTAGATTTTTTCAAGCACGTCGAGCTGATGGAAGAGATGGCGATTACCAAAGTTGGTCCTGTTCTTGGTGACACTTACTGTAAGTATTTCCGCCCAGTCACGTATCCAGATACCTTGATGGTCGGCTCACGTGTTACCGATATTCAAGATGACCGATTCACCATGGAATACGCGATTGTCAGTAAGGCTCAACAGAAACTGACGACCGTTGGCACTGCGACTATCGTGATGTTTGATTTTGCTTCGAACCAGAAAGCCCTGCTCTCGCTGCGCTTAACCAATGAAATCGAAAAGATGAACACGTTGAAAAGCCCATGCTTCAAACAAGAAGCCGTGACAGAATAACGTATTCGTTGGTTGAGAAAGATTCAGAAAGTTTCAGACATTAAAAAGGCCACTCGATTGAGTGGCCTTTTGTTTATTGGTGCTGAGTGCTTATAAGCGGTTGAGCGTTATAAACCTTGAGCGCTCTTTGCGTTAGAAGCTATAAGCCTTACAGCCCATAGACATTGAACCCTATAAACCTTGTACGCTATAGACCTTGCACGTACTGAGCATTAGTTCGAACTTCAACCATCTGCTCTAGGTTCTGTTGTGAACCTTCAACGCCGTTCAGTAGCGCTTCGAAATGCTTGATAAGCTCAACTTTGTCTTTCACTTCTTTAGAACCTGCACCGATGTTGGTTAGGTCAATGAAGAACTCGTCGAACAGACCAGAGAAGTCAGTTACTGCGTCGTGGTTCAAGAACTGCTCGTGGTTGTAAATGCTTGGGTAGCCACCCTTCTGTTTATCAACCGCAAAAGAGATGCCTTTCACGTTGGTAATCGTGGTCGCTTTCTCACACTTCAACATACAACCTGCTTCGATGCTTGGCTTGTTACAACCCACGGTTCTTTGGAAGAAACACTGACGGCTGGTCATCATCAAGATTGGGTGGTAAATGCTGTAGAACAGTTTGAAGTTCTCTGGGCGACGAATATGACGAATCTGACCTTTGTTGATCTCGTTCGAAATGAATGCGCCTGCACAGTTCAGCTCTTCTTTCAGAGTAACCAGTGCGTGAGAGTTGGTCGTGTTCATGAACGGGCCTGCAACCCACTCAATACCCATCTCGTAAGCTTTGTAAGCAATACCCGTGTTGTTGGTTACGATGCGAGCTGGCTTGATCTCTTCAAGAATACGAACCGCTTCGTCGTAATCTTTACCGATCAATACCGCTGGGAACCAAGGAATCAAACGTGGGTTTGCTGCCAAGATGTCGATGTACTTGTTACAACGCTTCTTGAAGCTTTCTGGAAGTTTGAAGTAAACATCCGCGTCAGTCACGTCACACAGGTGTAAGTCTTCTACATCGGCGATAAGCATCGACATAGTCGGCTTCTCGTTCACTTTAGGGTGCTGAGGCAGTGCTGGCACTTCAACGTGCTTAATCACTTCCACAGAGCCGTTCAGAATGAAGTCGATCTCGTCTTTTAGGTCTGAAACTTCTTTTAGAGGAATCAACAAGCCTGCATCCACTTCACTGAAGTCGTGGCTTTCTAGCGTGTGAACTGCACTCTTCACGTTTTTGAATCGCTTCTCAAGTAGCTCTTGAGTAATCGCCTTCTCTTCAACCGCTTTCAATAGCGATTTAGATTGAAGAGTAAAGTTCTCTTTTGGCGTGTTCACAGTCACCGTAAATGGTTGACCCACTTTTACGCTGAACGACAGTGCTACTGGTGTCTTGCGAATATCAAGGAACTCGATCTTGTCACGCATTTCGTTACCAAGAACGTCTTTCGCTTGGTGAAGTTCGTTGGTCACTTCTTGAATCTGTACAACTGAGATTTCGTTGTTCTGCTCCGTCGCTTTTTCAACAGCGTAGTTCATGCTGTTGTCGCGCGGGTTATCGATGAACATGTCTTTCGTTAGGTTGCCCTTTAGGAAAGAGTTGGTGAAATCACGGTTGAATACTTTGTGTAGGTTCGAATCGTCTTCGATCAACAAACCACTTTCTACAAAGCTATCAATCTGTTTACGCCATGTGTCTACCACAGTGTAAACGTAGTGTGCGCCTTTAATACGGCCTTCTACTTTCAATGAGTCGACTTTCGCATCAACCAATTCAGGTAGGTCGTAGTAAGCTGAGTTATCTTTCAGGTTAAGTGGGAACTTGTTGCCCGCGTTGGTGATTTCGTACTCATCACGACACGCTTGGCTACAACGACCACGGTTACCTGAGTTACCCACACTTACTGAGCTTGAGTAACATTGACCAGAGAATGCGATACACAGAGCGCCGTGTACGAACACTTCGGTTAATACGTCGTGATCGTGTGCCACTTCCGTCAGCATCTTGATTTCAGGCAGGTTCAACTCACGAGACAAGTTAACGCGCGTCGCGCCAATCTTAGACAAGAACTTAATCTGACCTTCGTTGTGCGTAGTTAACTGAGTCGACGCGTGAACGTCTAACGATGGGAAATGCTTCTTAACCAGGTTGAATAAACCCAAGTCTTGAACAATGATGCCGTCCACTTTGGTGTTCACAAGCTGGTTCAGCAGTTTGGTGATGCTCTTAGTCTCGTGCTCCAGTAGCACAACGTTAAGAGTCAGGAACACTTCACAGCCGTATTCATGAGCAAGGCGAATCACACCATTCAATTCGTCTAACGACAGGTTAGAGGCTCTGTTACGAGCGTTGAATGTGTCTAAACCACAATAAACTGCATTAGCACCCGCTACGATGGCGGCTTTTATCGCTTCTACATCGCCACCTGGGGCTAATAACTCAATTTTTCTGCTCATTTTTGAAGTCGCTCACTTACTTATAATTTTTAAGCCGCGTATTCTACCCACATCACGATCTCTTTACCACCGTACAACACTTTTCAAACTAAATGACCTCAATAATGCCGAACGAATCCGATCTACCTATCCTTTATTCTTTACGCCGTTGCCCTTATGCAATGCGCGGACGAATGGGCATCGCACTATCACAGCAAAAAGTGTTACTTCGAGAAATCGTTACCAAAGACAAGCCTAGCGAACTATTGGCCAGTTCGCCAAAAGGAACAGTGCCTGTATTGGTGTTACCCAATGGACAAGTCATTGAACAGAGCTTGGATGTGATGAACTGGTCACTTCAACAAAACGATCCTCAAGATCTTCTGCGTTCAAGCAATCCAACGCTTAGCGAACAAGTTCAGCAGCTCATTAAAACCAACGATGAAGAATTTATTGGTCACTTAGAAAGGTATCGTGCATCGGTTCGTTACCGAAACATCGATGTTGAACAACGCCGACAAGCCTGCGAAACCTTCATTAAGCAGTTAGAAGTGCGACTTACCGATCAGCCCTACTTTTTTGGAGAAAGCCCAAGCTTGGCCGATTTTGCGGTGATGCCTTTCGTCAGTCAGTTTGTGCGAGTCGAAAAGAAGTGGTTTGTGAAATCGGAATATCAAAACGTAGGACGTTGGTTAAGAGCGCACCTTGAAAGTAAGCTCTACACCCAAGTCATGAAGCAATACCCTTTGTGGAATGAAACCAAGCAAGATTGTCTTTTTGGATAACTTAAGAGAATTTTGGGTGACTTAAGGGTATCTAGGGTGATCTAGGGGAATTCTGGAATAGATAATTCCTAGGTATTAAAGTAGTTACGTGACACTGTATCTTCTTTGTAAAGAACAGATATTCAAAGGCTTAACTGGGATTCCGTTGTCTCTTTACCGGTAACGACTGTCTCTTAACTGGCAAACACAGTCTAAGCTAAGCCTTTTGTTCATTTTAACCTGATCACTGAATCGCTATCGAAATCTCGACTTCAGTTTCACCTTTGTATAGTTCAAAATCTGTCGTGTAAGTTCTCACATGTGGGCAGTCAGCAGCGCTGAAATACGCCCACACTTCACCCCATAGATCGATGACTGCTTGAGGAAGTTCACCTTCAGCAGAAAACGTCAGATATTTGCCTGCTTCAATCTTGGTTTCAATAAGATTATTTAAGTCTTGATCCGTTAACGCATTAGCACACGCGATAACATCAAACTCACCCGTAAAATCAGACTCGTAATTAGTGTAGACACCGTACACTTTTGAATCCGGCGTCAGTTTGGGAAAAGCCTGATCAAAAAAGCCCTGCCACAATTGACCTATCTTCGCTTTAGTTGGGTCAACCTCATCCTGATTAGTGGTTCTTACTGAAAACCCATACGCCTTTACGGCTTCAATCGTTTCTACTTTCATTCGTTTTATCCCTAAGCCAACGATGGTTTGAGCATATTGAATCGATACCTAATCTTCAATCTCTTTGTGACCACACTTCTCACACACTATATGACGAGAAAATTCGTCCATAGATGCGATAAATGGGCCAAGAAACCAACCTTTTATCATGCCTGCCCAAAACTCGCTTCGCTTTTGGTTAGGTTTCTCTGCAAACGCACTCGTCTTTCTGACCAACACCACAACGTGCTGTGTATCTTCTCGGCATGCGGTGCAATAGCATTGTTCTATGGTGTTATTCATTTGAAAGCCTATGACGTTTTGAATGAAATCTGCTGAAAATGAGGGTTGTCGACACAAACTTCTAGTGTGGAAAGGTCTGTGAGTACGACAAGTTGTTCTAAACCTTGAATACTGACCTTAATGCACTCTTCACGGCTATCATTGCGTTGAGTATCTAATCCGACACATTCAATCTGCTCGCCAGATTTCAGCGTTAATTTGATTGGGTATCGGTGCATACACACAATCTCAATATAATCGTAATCGTTGCAACTAATCATAATACCCTTCCAATTCATCCACCACGCTAATGCGACATGCCATACTATTCAATATCTTTACAATCAATAAGTTACTCGTATCACAATCGCATTGCCATAATCAGATTATTGAGTAATTTGTTAAATTTAATCTCGTTCTCACCATTCACATTTCATCTGTGAACGACAATTTAAGGCTTCAAGAATCCTTTCCAATAATGGTACAAACCACCAATGTCTGAAGAACACATTAGCGACATTGCGCCTTTGATTTGTTCTTCGCTCCATTCCCACCATTTCATTTCTAGCAACTGAGCGATTTCAGTCTCATTGAAACGATAACGGATATGGCGTGCTGGGTTTGAACCGACAATCGAGTATGGCGCGACATCTTTAGTCACAACCGCTCGACTTGCGATGATGGCTCCGTCACCAACCTTAACACCACTCATGATCATGGCTTCTGTACCAATCCACACATCGTTACCAATCACGGTATCACCAGAGCGTTCAAAGCCGTCTATCGCACCTTCAAACTTCTCATCGTCTTGATAGAAAAACGGGAAGGTACTCACCCACTGGTTTTGGTGGCCTTGGTTGCCCGCCATCATAAACACGGCGCCAGAACCAATCGAGCAGTAGCTGCCAATGATCAGCTTATCGATGTCGGTTCTATCCGGTAATAGGTAACGCGCACAGTCATCAAAGCTGTGGTTATGGTAGTAACCCGAGTAATAGCTGTGCTCGCCCACGATGATGTTTGGGTTGGTCACTTGTTCTTTGAGTGACTTTCCAACAAACGGGCTTTCAAAATAGTTTTTCATGGTTGTACTCTTAGTTTCGTTCTTTTAGTTAGGTACTTTTGTTGCGTGTTGATGGTTGTAACTTGTTTATATTAGTGTAAAGGCAAACGTGCCCTATTGACCGCCTGCAATATCAATAAACGAGCCGGTGACATACGAAGCTTCGTCTGATAATAACCACGCGATAGAGTTCGCGACTTCTTCTGGTGTGCCACCTCGTTGTAACGGTAACTGCGAAGCTAGTCTGTCTACGCGATCTGGCTCTCCGCCGTCTGCATGCATCTCAGTATAAATACAACCTGGCCTTACGCCATTCACTCGGATATTGCGTGAAGCTAATTCAAGCGATAAGCCTTTGGTGAGTGAATCCATCGCACCTTTCGATGCTGCGTAATCCACATACTCAAACGGTGCGCCAGTACGAGAAGCGGCAGACGATACATTCACAATCGAACCTGCGCCATCGGCTTGTTTGATAAAGGCTTTACTGCACAGAAAGCAGCTTGATACGTTGGACTTCATCACCTTTTCAAAGCGATCCAATTCAATATCAACCAATGGTGACTGGGTAAACAAGATCCCGGCATTATTAACCAAGTGAGTCACTGGACCTAGCTTGTTACGAGCAATCTCGAATAAGGATTTCACGTCCGATTCAACAGACACATCCGCACGCACACTAATCGCGGTTCCGCCTTGTTCGCGAATCTCATTCACTAGATCTTCAGCTCGCGACTCATTGTGTATGAAGTTAACGCATACAGCATAGCCTTGACTGGCCAACAATTTAGACGTCGCTGCGCCAATGCCTCGGCTTCCGCCGGTTACAACCACTACCTTGCTCAATGAAACCTCCTAATGTTTACTTATTCTGTGCAACCTGATTATTCGATACGACCTAGTTGTTCGTGACAAACTGATCGTATCGATACAAACTAATTGTTCGATACGATCTGAACCCACTGCGATCGCCACGCCGGCGCTTCGAATGGGTCTGGCCAAAACTCAGTTTGCTTTTGAATAAAACCATCAACCACCGTGTGAAAGGTAATCACTCGGCCTTTCAACACACTGTCAGTGACCGAAACGTCCGTTACTACAGTATCACCTTCACAGACAATTGAATTGAGCGCGAACTCCCAAACACCATTAGCTGGGTATTCAGCATTGACTGCCGTGAAGTTGTCGCGCCCTACCGTCAATTCAGACGACTGCGGCCAATAGCCTTCAAAATCTGCGGTTAACCATTCACCTGCCTTTGCAAAATCATTACTGCGCATTGCATCCCAAAATCCCAATACCACTTGTTTTGGTGTCATTATTCTTCCTTAAAGTTATTTACGTGTGGTGATTTCTAAATGTCTGCTTCGTTATGCGTACTTGCTAATGATCGTTAAAAGATCATCGACACTGTTAGCAATGTAATCGGGCTTGGTTTGCCAATTTTCAGGTTTCGATCGGCTATAACCTGCTGCAACGGCAATCACTTTTGCGTTTTTACCCAGCGCGGCTTCAATATTGCGAGCAAACTGTGTGTCCGCTTCATGGTCACCGATGTACATCAAACAAAGCTCGTTAGTCGGATCGGCGCCAAATATGTTCTCGACACATTTCACACCACCAAATGGATGGGGTTTTTGGTTACCGTTCGAGACATCGTCATAGCCCACGACCGATTTAAACAAATCACCAATGCCATAACTGTCGAGCACACCACGAATATTCAATTGAGAGTTTTGAGAGCAGATCCCATGTGGAAGATGAGCAAACTGATTAACCACGGTTTCCATTCCTTCAAACAAGGCAACGGCTGTTTGGTTTTTCTCTTGATGCTCTGCCCACATTCCACCAGCGATCAACATTTCATCGTGTGATAAACCGTAATAATCGACATATAAGGCTTGCCAGTTTTTAGCCCCGTGGTTGGCTTCATGATAAAGCGCTTCGCTGAGCAAATATTTAGGTAAGTTATCACCTGACAAGTGTGGCGCGACTAAAGAGATAATGTCTTTTGTGATTGCGATATTCTTTGGAACGGAATTGACTATGGTTCCATCGTAATCCCACAGGATGGCATCTAACTTCATACACTATCTCTTTGTTTCGATTAATAATTTGAATTTATCATTCATAAGCCTATTTAGGGCAATTTTATTGTCTTGAATTTCGAAATTTGTCGAATAGAAGCAAAGCTAGAGAACAAACCGTTACTAGCAAACAAAAACCAAACAGTGTTTGCTCACATCACTGCTTTATCAATTGCAATATATGCGTATAATCCCCGCTCCATTGCGCTATCGCCGTTAAAAATAGCGCCATTCAACATTTTTAATGAGTACCCAATGTCGAAACTATTTTTCAAAGGCCGTATCGAAACAAGACAGAACCACGTTCTTGCTGGCTACAACGTAAACCGCGATGTAAAAGCGGGTACTGAAGAATCTCCAATCGCAGTAATGGTTCAAACTGAAGCGCGCAAAGCAGAAGTTGAAGCACTAGCCGCTGAAAATACTATCTTCGTTACCGTTACAGTCGACGCAGACAAAGAAGAGAACACCATCGAGCTTGATACTCTACTAAACAAGCCAAAAACGATGACGTTTGAAAAGACCCCTAACCGTAACGACCCGTGTTCTTGCGGCAGCGGTAAAAAATACAAGAAGTGTTGTGCATAAGCGCTTTGACTTGAAGAATTTAAAAACGGACCGGTAGCAATATCGGTCCGTTTTTTTATACGCTAAGCAAGCTTATTCAGCGTAAGACAAATTATTAGGCGTCAGACAAACTGAAGCCACTAAATTTGGCGAAATTAGGCGTCGCCTTACTGCCACTGAACGTATAAAGCATCACACCCTGTTCACTGCCTACTAACGAATCAAACGTGATCACTTCCTGCCATTGTTGTTTTTCTAACGGGCGGAAATGAGCGCCGACTTTTCCGCCTTGTTTGACGAGCTTTACCGACACACTAGATTCACTAAACAACAGACGTTCCTTGATCTGTGGCTGACCATTTTGTTCTACAACGAACACCAATGAACGCTCGCCCATGAACATCTCTTTGCTCACTTTAATGTAGTTGTCGTTATCCCAGTAAATACCTAACCCAGCTTGTTCAAATGCGAGGTTTGGATCTAATTGAACCGTCACTTCTGTGCTGTAATCCGAGCTAGATACTGGATGAACGAAGATATTATCAACATCAGCTGAACCCGCACCAAAGATATTGCCCTCTTGCACTTGCATCGTCAGCACGCCGTTTTCCAAAGATCGATGTTCCGGATTTTCATTTCTGATTTGCCAGTTAACGAGGTTATTCATGTTATTAGTCCTTGCTGCTAGATCATGCGTTGACGGAGTTGGTAAAACACATTGTCGAGTTCATCGGGATTTTGCTTTTGAATGCGATTAAGCTCTCTTTGTACAGAATCGTACATAAGTTGGTTATCCATGTCTTTCAATGCGGCGTAGTAATGAATGCGACGTCCCAAGATAAAGTTATTCTGGTCATTCTCACTCATCATATTGAAACGGTCTATTGTCGCTAAGAACTTCGCTTTATCCTGTGGCAGCTGTCCGTTCAGTTCCATCAACAAATTAATACCGTGATAGTTACCATAGTTGCCCGTCACGCGGTTTAGTTTACTGATCAATTGATATTGTTCTTCAAGCATTTCACGTTCGCTAAGTGGCGTGAACTCTCCATTCTGCACCAGTTCATCCAATTCGGTTCCAGGCTTCACAGCAAGCGACAGAATGCGTATTTCATCTGGGTTGATTTGGTTAAGTAAGGCCGCCGTTTCTTCAACATGCTGCGCCGAATATTCTTTACCACCCAAGCCAAGGATAATGAAGGTCATCATCTTCATACCCGCTTGCTTCGCGTATTCGGTCGATTTCAAAATAGATTTCGGAGTAATGCCTTTTTTCATCAATTTGAGAACATCAATAGAACCCGATTCCATACCGCAATAAAGCATGTTGAGCCCTGCATCACAGATGGCTTTCATCTCTTCAGGCGACTTCTTAGTCATGCTTTGCGCTCGTCCATAAGAGCTGATCTGCTTTAACTCTGGGAAGGCTTGTTTGAGTGTATTCAACACATCCAGCAAGTCTTCGGTATCCATAGTGAATGAATCACCGTCTTGCAGAAAACAGGTCTCAAATTTACGGTTCTTATAGAATGCTTTCGCAGCCCAAATGTCTTTCTTAATCTCTTCAACGGGACGAATTGCAAACTCCATCCCCTCAAACAGCGTACAGAATTTACATTTGTTCCAAGGACAACCTTGGGTGGTGCGAATCAATAAGCTATCCGCTTCTGAAGGTGGGCGAATATGCCCTTGTTGGAACTGATACTGTGTCATTTGAATGCCCAATAATTAACTATTCGCATAGACTACTAGAAGTTCATTCAATGAAAAACACGGTACAATTTGAATTATTATCAAATGAAAACGGATAATTAAAGAAGAAGAATGTTGAAGTATTAAGTAGGTTAAAGGCTAATCAAGGTTGTCCGGTGTACGTAAATTGGTTCCACACTTTGTACATTTATAGTCACCGTTTCCGCCACTTGAAGCTAGCGACGATAAAATCATTCCAAGCAACCCTGGCTTCTTTTCATGTTGTGGCGCTTTTTCGGCTTGGTTACTGAACATAGTGTACTTGTGCAGTGTCAGTTCCTTACAGTTACTACAGAACGCTCTCGTCTTCTCACTTCCATACATAATATCTATCTCCTTAACTCAAAGCACAAACTAAACATATGGCAAATATGCCACACGTAGAGTTAAATCTAAATATTTTCATGAAGTTATGAGTAAGTAAGAGCGTTTTAAAGAAAAGTAAACTCTCGACTGTTAAGTGAAGTGTTGGTGAACAAAGTTATTCAATTCAGTCACGCTTCTGATGATGTAAACCTCTTTCTCTTTAGCGCGCAATTCTAACTGCGCTCTAAAGTCGTCATTCCAAAATTTAGGACACAGTTGTAGTGTCTTATAGCTTTGTATCGTGCCTTTTATCACTGAGCTTCCAGCAGGCCAGCCTTCAGGTTTAACAAATAAACCTTTGAGCATTCTCTTGGTTACAAACCAGTAGCTAGTTGAATAAGGAATGTCGATATAAACCAAGGTATCAGCTGCATCTAAACGTGTGTTGAACGAGCCTAGAGGGCCAAAACCATCGATGATCCAGCTTTCTGACTTAAGTATGCTCTCATGAGCCTCCTCAAATACTTCACGTTCAACAAACTCTCCGTTGGCCTTGTAAACAATAGAGTCCAACTGGTGAAGCTCTATCCCTGTAGCTAGTGCTAACGCCTTGCTGACTGTGGACTTTCCACTCCCAGGCTTACCAAAAACCGCGATCTTTTTCATATGACTTCCTCTATTCAGATAAAACCCATAAGACAGCGACAAAAAACCCACCTTACGGGTGGGTTCGATAAACAAAGCGCATCAACAATCCCACCATTCTTATGGAATGATGATAATTCGTTGGTTAGATGGCGCTAAATTCAGTTTCATAAAACTACTTTTATATATTGTTGCTTAGTTGTCAATGCAGCCAAACGTTGATTGGGAAGCTATATCCTCGTCAAGTCGCACCCATTAATAGTCTTAATGAGTGCTAATTGGTCTTGGTTATTTCGCTTTCTTTTTCGCCACTGTCGCTTCTGATAGCTTGCTTAGTACACCCGATACTTTCTTAACGACCTCGTCACAGCCATTGATCGCGTGACGCTCTACCAAGTAATTAGGATCGTTGTAAGACAACCATACTTTCTTATTTGAATCTTCAGTGACTAACACCTTCTGCGGTAAATCTATCGCGACTTCTTGAGCACATTGCATTAATGGTGTCCCTACTTTCGGGTTACCAAAGATGATGACTTCCGTTGGTCTCAATTCAAGATCGACCTTACTCGCGTTTTTCTGATGGTCAATTCGCGCAAACAAGGTCAAACCTTTGCTCTTGGCGATTTCTTCAAAGCGGTCAGCGGTCTCTTTCACTGAATAATTACTTTGGTATTTAATCAAACCATCAGAAGCCGCAGCTGAAAATGATGCCGAGAGTAAAATGGCGCATAGTGGTAGTAATTTTTTCATCGTCACCTCTGAGATTTAACCTAATCAAACTTACATTCATAGCGCCACTTCCAAATTCAGCGACGTAACCCATGTCAGTATAGACGCGATTCCATTCTCAGTTTGCAGAGAGGATCACTTTTCTAATGCGTCTTATTATCATCAGTTTAGGTTAACTCGACGCTAACCATTGGCTTTGAAGCTTGAATGTTTGGTCATCAAAATCAATAGTGCCTTGCACACCTAGTGGCGTGACTAGCATGGGATGGGTGTGACAACTGTCGAAGCCATACAGGATCGGGACATTTTTACCGTTCAGCACTTCAAGAAGTACATCGAGTGGTGTTCGCCCTGTCCCTTTGTCATCAAACAACTCATGTTTGCCGAGTACAATAGCGCCTACTTTATCGAATACTCCGCAAGCCAATAAGTGCGCGAATGAACGCTCGACCGCTTCAATGCCTTTTAGTGAATCTTCAATAAGCAGAATATCGCCAGACTGAATTTCTGGCATGTATTCGCTGCCCCAAATCCCGGCCATCGTACTCAGGTTGCCGCCAATCACGCGACCGCTTACTTGACCTCTTCCCATGAAGTGCCATTCGTTATTGTAAACTGGCTTTGCAGAGTCTTGAGTTTCCCAATCGTGTTTAATGTCCGTCCAACTCTCAGGCATCGTGTACTGATGTTGGCTTGAATCCGAGCATAAGATGTCAGTAAACGATTGGAAGGTTTCGTCGACTAATGGCGGGAACTCACCAAATGACGCAACAAGTGCAGGGCCATAAAAAGTCACCAATCCAGTTTTGGCGTAGATGCCTAACAGTAATGCTGTGGCATCTGAATAGCCGACGATGATCTTAGGGTCGTCTCTAAGGGCATCATAATCGATGTATGACAACAGTGAGTTACTGTTGTTACCACCAATGGTCGACATAATGCAGCGCACGTCAGGATCTCGAATGAGCTGATTGAGTTCTTCGGCTCGCGCTTGAATGGAACCAGAACGATACCCTTCTGACTCTCCAGTTAACAAACCTTCAACTAGAATGAAGCCCTGCTTTTCCAAATAACGTTTAGCACGAGCAAATCGATTAGGTGCAAAGACCGTTGCGGGCGATGACGGTGAGAAAAATCCGATTTTGTCACCAATATTTAAAGCTTTTGGGTATATCACTCGTTTGTCCTCCATAACAAAATTGGAATAATACGCCTGACTGAAACTCACTAATTCTTAAAGCAAACGAGTTCTTTAAGCGAGTTGATTTCGGGGTTAGAGCTCAAAAAATTAAGGTTGAATCAAATTTTCATCCCCAATTAATGCCACGATTTAGTCCCACATTTCTCACACTGGTATTCATAATCACTGTCGACATAAAAACCGGGAACATTATGGTCACCTTTAAACAATAACGTCATCAGGTACTCCATCAACACGCCTAACTTCCATTGTTTCTTTTCAGATTCAGTGTCCGCTTTAGATTCAGCATCGGAAGCGTTAACAGCAAGGTGCGGGGTAAGTGCGTTACACAGTTCGCAGTGATAAGGATGTTTAATATACTTATTATCAAGCATTTATATAAGCCAACCAATATTTATAAAGTTGATGCATACTAACAACTTATCACTCGGTTCTCGAACTTATTGTTGTCCACTAGATCTTTATTTGAAAGAAATGAGACACAAGGTAAGTGCCATGCATCTTGAATCAGTTGCCATCGAGATTTCCCTCATTGAACAGCTAAAGCTATTGTTACGCTTAGGTACGAAATTAACTTTTACTTTAATAGCCCTTTGTCCGCAGCACCTTCAAGCTGCACTTCTAGCTCTTTCCATAAGGCACGACTGCCTTTAGAAATACGCTCGCCATTGAAGGTCAGGACTTTGTCTTTGGATATGTTGTGCTTCTTCCAGCTATGACCACCACCATGGATGTTATGAAGCAAAGGCGGCACTCTATCGATCGCCTTACCAAATCTAGCTTCCGGTGACTCACCGGCTTCGAACTCAAGCCATAAATCCAAATACTCGCTTCTTGAATGGCTCGGCAATGATTTCAGCAAGCGCTCGACGCAGTTTCTCTCTTTGAGCTTGTTTTCTTCGGTTTCACTGGCATAAATGATGGTGTCTCCGGCATCGATTTCCCCAAGATCATGAATCAGCAGCATCTTCATTACTCGCGTAATATCGATTTCTTCATTGGCATAGTCTTTCAACATGAGTGCGCTCAAACAGACGTGCCAACTGTGCTCAGCGGAGTTTTCATATCGATCCAATCCAACCGGTTTTGTCTGTCGATGAACATCCTTTAATTGTTCAATCTCGACCATGAATTGCAGAATGCCTTTGATTTCTTCCACGATGAGCTTCCTTAACTTAAGTTGATGATTTAGCGGTGCGGAGGGTTAACCTAACGAAAGAGAAGCGTTACTCCCAATGAACCGACATTTTGTAATACGCAACACCCGATGGTTGTGGGCTAAGCTTATCTACCTGTTAGCCATAGGGTGTTCAGGATTTAACTGAAGCAGATCCCACAAGTTACCGTAAAGATCTTCAAACACAGCAACGGTGCCGTAGCCTTGCTCTTTAGGCTCTCGGACAAAGTTAATGCCCAAAGACGTCATACGTTCGTAATCACGCCAGAAGTCATCGGTGTTTAAGAATAGGAATACGCGTCCACCAGCTTGGTTGCCGATGAAATCGAGTTGCTCTGGCTTGGAAGCTCTAGCAAGTAACAGGCTCACACCGGTTGAATTTGGTGGAGCAACAACAACCCAACGCCTATCTTCTTCTGGTAGATACGTGTCTTCGATGAGATCAAACTTAAGCTTGTTTACATAGAAATCAAGCGCTTCATCGTAGTCTTTTACCACGAGTGCAATGTGGACAATATTCTGTTTCATAACATACCTTGTTGGGGTTTTTACTGCAGGGAATGATGCCATGAAGCAGGTAAAGACACTAGGTGTCGCATCATAAATCGTAGTATCTCGTCCTTCACAATCTAAAGGCTATGCATCAGCTATAACTCCCAGAATCCGAGTTCGACGCCACCTTGAATAACAATGGCACACATTCCGTGACGTGGTAACTCCATTGGCGGCACCGCAACTTCGGCGCCTAGTTTCTCGGCTGCAGTTACTGCAGACTGAATATCCTCAACCAACGTGTAATGACGAACAGTTGGTTCTTCAGTTTCACGAAGCGGTGCTCGAATGCCAATTACCCCGCCATTAGATAGCTTTGCAGTGCGCGCCCCACCAAGGTTCACATCTGCACCACTGAATTTCACGTTGTAGAGCTGAGCGTATGTTGCACAAACGACATCGACCTCTGGGGTAACCACTTCAAGATATTGAACCTTCATCAAATTTCCTTCTCGTGTTCTTTAAGACTCTCAACCTGCATACAGCTGTGCAGGTGTTTCTCATCAATAATTTGTTACTAAGCAATTCGACCGCGCATGATAAATTGCGGGCCTGCTGCGCCACCTAAATACTGTTGATTGATATCTTCGAAGCCGCCTTTCTTATAACAGTTGAATGCTGCCGGATTTTTGCAATTCACAGTTAAGTAAATCGACTCATACGCTGAGTAATTCGCTTTTAAATACGGAAACAAAGCCTTCACCGTGCCTGTTCCTAAACCTTTACCTTGCTGGTTTTTATCAAGCACAAAAGCTCTCAAGCCAATGCTTCCTTCAGGGCAGAATTCGTAGCGCTCTGCGTAAGCGATATCCAGCTTAAAGAAACCCACAACTTCGTTATCAGACTTAATCACGTGCAAGTGCGTCGTTTCACTGCCGTCTAATAAAAACTCTGCAGCTGTACCAGCGAACTTAACCTGTTCATCGGCGAGTTGGATGGCCTGAACTAACGCCACATGTGAATCTTCAAGCCTTTCGATAGTTATCATTGTTGTTCCTTCTGTATAGCACCCACGAAGAACCGACTAGAGCTCATCGCTAGTATCTCGAGAACCGTATTTTGGGAAATGCAACCTTAGTACTCAGTTAATACGTTTAGTCCATCCAATAATTTCGAGTAAAGACCAGCATTTGGTATCCAACTAAAAGGTCATGACTTAATGAATATCTTGGCAGAGCCTAAAGAGATAACCGTCAGGAGTTTGAACGATGAACTGCTTCTGAGTCGCGATCGAATCCCCACATTGATAAGACTTCGACTCTAACGCTAAGTAAATAGAATCAGCGGCGCTTTCGTTAACTCTCTGATAAAGTCGCTCGATGTCGATAACATCCCATTGGAAGTTAACACCACGCCCTAACGGAAACTCTAGGTCACCTGAAAGCCATTTTCGACTTTTGCCCGCAATCCCTTCAAGCATCACATCAACACCATCAAGCGTTAGATAAGCAAACTCCTCATCTGGGCGTTCGTATTTAACTTCAAACCCTAACACATCGACAAAGAAGGATTTGCTCACATTAATATCGAAACAATAAAGCTCTGGAACTACTCGTAATGTCATGATTTACCATTCTCATTATTTTATTGCTGATTAATCATCTTCTTTTAATGCAAGGGCGCTATTGTGATGTTTTCTTTATTGGCTGACACACTAACAATACGTAAACCAATACAAAACTAAGCACAATGGCACCTAAAGTGCTAAACCCAGCATAATTCATTGATATCGAAAACGAGAAAGGCGCGACAAAAAAGAGTGAATAGTAATAAACAGTAAAGGGCTTCAATACTTGAGCGCATTGTTTACATGGCATGTATTTGGAAGGATCCAGCTTGGATTTCTCTTTAATAGAAACCGACGCCCCACAATTTGGACACTTGAACATCGAACATCTCCTTAATTCCGTTTGATTATTCCCTTTATTCACACAGCAACAGACTCACAATTTGTATTACTGCGCTAGCTTCCCAAGGATGACTGGATCGCTCAACAGATTCGTCAGAGGAAGAAACAATGGCTCTGGTAAATCATCGAGCTTAAACCATTTCCATTGCTTACATTTATCAGGCTCTGTCACCTGTGGTTTGCCGCTAGCATCAGAAGCCACAACAAACAGCGTTATATAGTGCTTGTTCTCTTTCTCAAAAATATCATTGGTAAAAGAGAGCTTTTCAAATCCACTAACAACGAGGCCAGTCTCTTCGAGTGTTTCGCGTTTGGCACACTCTTCAATGCTCTCACCCCACTCAAGGTGTCCGCCCGGCGTTGCCCACGTATGAGCTCCGTGAGAACCAATTCGCTCTCCAAGTAACACTCGCCCTTCACGTAGAATAACCGCAGCGATACCTACTCTTACTTCCTGACTCACTTAAAACTCCTTAATTCTTACCAAAAGACAAACGAACAGCTAAGTGACTAACAATGCCGAGATTACGCTCAAACTTACCACTAGCGCCAAGCCGAGTTAAATACCAAATGTTGAGAATGATCTCGTAAAGCTCTGTCGATCACACCCAAGGAAACACTTTTACTTGCTGCCATCTAGCCTTATAACCAGCGGTCATTTTGTTGTAGTTCGCTTCTGTCATTGCTCGCTTATTCGGTTTAATCAGCATATCAAACGCGTCCTCTACACCGTATGGTGCAAACAACTTGATATCGCCTGAATCATCCAGAGTAAACCCGATAGCAAGCGCAGAAAGCCAAGACTTGATACCTTGTTCAACACGATCGTATGGTTGAATCAAGCAACCGAACTTCTTAGCGTAACGCTCATGGATGGTCGCTTGGTTCTTTACATCCACGTCGACACGATGACTTAACCGCGAACGAATGCGGTTTTTGAATTCGTCCTCAGTGAGGGCTGATGCATTATTGAAATAGACAATATCTAAGTCTTTAACTTGGTCTAGAAGCGGTTTGTTTTCGATATCATTCCAGATTATTTGAGTGATGGCGCCGCCTGCAATATAGAAGTTTGGCAAACCCACCTCACGACATACGTTGGCTGTTTCGATTAGCTCAGGAACTTGTTGAATGAGGTTCTTTAGTTTTTGTTTATTCATCATTCCCTTTTTATCTAATCACGAATCGTACATTGCCCAACTGAAATAAGGTCTTTGACCATCCATTCGCTCAACCTTTGCACCCAACCTTTTGTAGAAATCATGCGCTTTCTTATTGTGCGGACTTGCCGTCCATGAGATGTGAGAGGCGGATGATGACTTCGCTTGTTAACAGACAAGAATGCCGCGCATTGCGAATCAGCTTACAGTGCTCTCAGGTTTTTGTTTCGCAGACGTTATTGCTTGAGCTATTTTGGCCCTGTGGTTTATTTCCCACTCAGCGAGTGTTAATGACGCCTCTTTACTCGCTTTCTGTGAAGCCATTAAAAACACTTCGTCTTTTCTGGGTTTAGGAATAACGACAATACCCTCTACATCGGCAACAATGATATCTCCCGTAGAGACCTTTGCTCCGCCGCAAGTGATTGGAGCGCCCAATTCAGAATAGACCTCTTTCTTTCCCGGAACTGGATGAACACCTTTCGCAAAAACTGGAAACTTCATATCTGAAATTTCAGTCAAATCTCGAATGACACCATCAATAATAAAGCCTTTGATACCTCGACTCTTCGCGACTGCGCATACATTACCGCCGGCTACTGCATATTCGCTATCAACTCCATCCACTACAATTATGGAACCTTCTGGTGCTTCGTATATGGCTGAATGAAGCATTAAATTATCACCAGACGTTAACTGGACAGTAAACGCTTCTCCACAAATTCGCGGCATTCCCTGCCAAAGAGGACCAATACTAAAGTCAATAAAGTGATCGTTACTTAGTATATTTCCGTACTCAGTTGTCGCTAATTTAGAAAAATCTGTCTTCATATTTACTCTCCACTTTCAAAGTGGGCAAATATTTCTGCGCCAGTCATATTTTGTGTTTCATTTTTAAATTCGTAGTATTCGGGCTTTTCATCGATAAAAATCTGATGAGTTAATTTGTAGTCACCCCCAGACATCAATAAACCGACAGGAAGATGATACTGATTATTTGGCACTAAAAAGTAAAACAAGTGAGTACCACATTTACCGCAGAACCCTCTCTCAGCCCAATCGGATGACTTATATCTCACTACATTTGATTCACCTGATATTTTGACGGAATCAGCACAATCAATGACTAACATCGGCCCGCCAGACCAATTTCTACACATACTACAATGACAAGCCCCCAATTCATTACTGGCGTACTCTACTTCCAACTCAACCGAGCCACATAGGCACTTTCCTTTACCTTTCATGAATCCTCCAATCTTTGCAATGTGTGTAAAATGAATAGCAGATAACACTTTTTATACCGATGACTTAATAAGAAAGGCTATTTTTTGTTTCCCTTCTCCGACAGATACGCGGCATATTTTGTAGAGATCCATTTATGAATATGAAGCCCTGTTTTACGAACAAGATACCAATCTATAGCAGCTAGAATCACCAAACCGATTACAGTTCCCATTGGCGTTGTTGATCAAATCAGCTTGAAGATCAACGACACCATATGTAGCTAGCCGTTAGCTTCTAACGGGCATACCTAGTCCTATGACTTTGTTAATCGCTTTGACATTCGCCATGATTTCGCCCACTTGAGCGTTG
>NZ_JBFRSX010000041.1:26518-27436 GCF_041473835.1 Vibrio sp. 10N.222.55.A1
GCCCACTTGAGCGTTGTAACATCTCAAGCTCAATTTATCGCTTGTTAGTCCTTTATATCGGGACATAGCAGTCTCAGATATTGAACGATAGTGATAACCAGACTCTGTTTTCCATT
This sequence comes from Vibrio sp. 10N.222.55.A1, assembly GCF_041473835.1. NCBI lineage: Bacteria > Pseudomonadati > Pseudomonadota > Gammaproteobacteria > Vibrionales > Vibrionaceae > Vibrio > Vibrio sp. 10N.222.55.A1. Next base: position 26,635 of record NZ_JBFRSX010000041.1, read on the forward strand.
CCGATATTGTTCCATCTCTCAGAGCCATTACCGCTTTGTTTCTGGGATGACCGTCTTCCCAAAGAGCTGCATTCTTTCGAGGCGGTATTAACGGAGTACAGCCTTTATTTTTCAGAGTCTCGTGGCAATTTTTTGTGTCATATGCTCCATCGGCGGATACGGCAGCGACCTTTCTACGTAGTGGGTTGAGTAACGTCGGTAACACTTCACTATCGCCTACATTTACAAGACTGACTTCCGCACTAATCGCTTCGTGAGTATCCACATCCACAGCTAAGTGCAGTTTGCGCCATGTCCTACGTTTTTCTGTACCATGCTTTTTCACTTTCCACTCCCCCTCACCAAAGACTTTGAGGCCAGTAGAATCAATGGCTATATGGCGAATAGCCCCTCTCGATTTATTGCGATATTTGACCTGAACTGTCTTCGAGCGTTTACTGATACAGGTGTAGTCAGGGGACGTTAGTGGAACATCTAATAGCTCAAAGATAGAGTCGATAAAGCCTTGAAGAGCACGTAAAGGAAGAGAGAAGATGCCCTTAATCATCAAGGCGGTTTCAATCGCTGTATCAGAGTACTGAAAGCCTCTCCCACGCTTACCATGATGAGTTTTGCATCGCCATGCATCTACGGCTGAATCATCTATCCAGAATGTAACCGAACCACGTTTACAAAGAGCCTTATTGTACTCCGTCCAGTTAGTTATCTTCTTGTTTGCTTTACCCATATCACCACCATTCCAATCGTTTCAAATGATCAGATCACAGGACTTGGAAAAGGTTCAACTAATTTAGGCAACAAC
>NZ_JBFRSX010000042.1:0-72807 GCF_041473835.1 Vibrio sp. 10N.222.55.A1
TTCTCAGTGTCAAACACTTATTTGGAATTAATTCCTACTTTCTAAAAGTAGAAGCGAATCATCGCTTAAAGCTAGTTGCCTTACTAACATTTCTCGCTGAAGCCTTGTGGCGTCTGCCGTGTCAGTGAGGCGGCATTATAGAGATGCCGCTCATATTGGCAAGCAATAAATGCGTTTTTTATTAAAAAAAGAGGTTAAGCGAAGACATTTCAACCAAGGGCTTATTTATACCACTTTCACCCCAAGTTTCGAACAAATTACCCACAACGACCTGTGGATAACTACTCTCCACTATCAAAAAAGTAAGATAAACGAGCCCTAGGGTTTAGATACTCTCGAACTTGTTCAGGTAATTTGCTTGGATGAACGGCATTAACGATTTTGATCTCTTTAATAAAGAGGTCAATGATCGGAGCTTGGGTTCTTGGCACGCTAGGATCATAGATAAGTACATTTGGATAAAGCATATGTTTAGCGTTAACGGATATCACAATCCCAATCGAGTCATTTGAAAGCTGTACTACAGTTCCTGGTGGATAGACTCCCATGAACTTAACTAACAGCCCCAAGTTATCTTGGCTATATAGATGCTTGCAGCTCTTATATAGGTGGGACAGTGCCAAATACGGGATCATTTGTTGAGATTGCGTTTTACCATGGCAAAGGTTATCAAATGCATTAGCCACGGCGACTATCTTGGCAAATTCATCAATCTCATGTTCTTTTAAGCCCTCGGGGTAGCCAGAACCATCATTCATCTCATGATGTTGAGCGATCACCTTTTTAGCACTTTCAGGAAAGTCATCAATTGCCGATACAATATCCGCACCGTATTTAGTATGAAGCTTCAGGTAGTTCTCTTCTGGCACCGTTAGTGCACTCTGCTTTCTTAGTATCGCGACTGGTATTTTGATCTTGCCTACATCGTGAAACAACGCTGCGAATGAGAGGTCTTTCAATTGCTGTGTGTTATAGCCTTTGGCCTTTCCTATCATCAGTGCAACAACCGAAACATTTAGAGTATGAAAGTAAATATCTTCGAAATCTGCTTTAGCATTCATAAGGTGCAAGGTGACGTTATCATCGCTCACTAGAGTTTCAACGATATCATCAACAAGAGCCTTAACCTCCCCTACCGCATCTAAAGGTCTGTTACGGATCTTGGTCATCACAGATCGCATTCGAGCAAGCGAACGTTCAAACTCTCTCTCACAATGACTCACCCTGCGGCGGTAAGAGCTAAGGGTTTCGATACGCTCATGCTTATCTTTCCACATTCTTTCCGTTTCAAGGCTTACCTGTGAATCAATATCGACTTCTTGTTCACCTACGTGATTAACAGGTAAAGGTGAGGTATCACTTTGACTCAGGTTTATATAGACGTGCTTAATCCCAAGATGTCGAATTACTTTTACTTGAGCGTCATCTTTGATTTTAAAGCTGTTGAATAAAAATGGGTGTTCATTCCATTTTACGGGGAGTCGTATATGCAGACCGGGCTGAATGCGATCTACGGTAATCTTTATGCTGCCCATTTTTATATATAATATTGATGATTAATCTCTATTTATAATTCTAATAAAACCAAGCAGCAATTTCACTATCCAATTTCACAGGCTCAACTTAAAGAGTCGCAGTGCACCATCCAGCGTATACCGAATTTATCTTCTACTTTGCCAAATCGAGCCCCCCAAAAAGTATCTGCGAGTGGAGTCATTATCCGCCCTCCCTTCTTGAGCTTTTCAAAGATTTGTTCTTGAGTCGCGGTATCTTCAGTCACAAGAGAGAGAGCGAGATTGTTGCCTTCAAGTTCTTTTGCCTTAACACCATCAGACATCATCAGCTTCATACCAAACGCTTCGAACTCAGCATGCATAACCCAATCAGGTTGAGCGCCCTCGATTACCTGTGGTGCATCACTAAAAAGCTGCTTAGATAAAACCACACCACCAAAACACTTGTGATAAAAATCCAACGCTTCATTACAACGACCATCAAAAAACAAGTAAGGGGTTACTGTCAGCATATCTATCTCCTCTGTTAGTCCTTTAAACATAGACAATAGAAAAGAGAATGACAGGTAACATCATGATTTAAGATAATTAATTCATTATCAGATCGAATAGCGAAGGGAAATTATGAGATTTAGGAGTGAAACATCAAGATCTGTCTGATTGAAGAGCAACTGCAACGACACGCCGGATTTCAAATTCACAAACGCCCAAAACGACGAAAGGTCGCTATAAAGCGACCTTTCTATGTTTGGTACCGGTAGGCGGACTGATTGGACAGGCATTCCTGCCGCCACCGCGAAGGCAACGCTTCCTATATCCCAGATACAACAAAGCCCCGACTTTCGTCGAGGCTTTGTCATTTAAATATGGTACCGGTAGGCGGACTTGAACCGCCACGCCCGAAGGCAACGGATTTTGAATCCGTCGTGTATACCAATTTCACCATACCGGCATTATCTTGGGGCATTGCCCTTTCGATGTTTGGCATTATACGTATGCGAACTGATGTGGCAAGTATAAAAACTTGAATTCATGTGTGTTTGCCGATAATTTCGCCACTAAGTCATAAGCTGTGCGTCATGTCTCTTTTCAGGCTAAGCCTTAAACTATATTCTGACGCCTCAATTTTTAAAGAAGTAATAACACATGACATCAACAAACACTCTGCCACCAGCAGGAGTCATGCGCCGATTTGGTGCCTTGTTCTACGACGCTCTGATCGTAATCGCTATTGAAATGTTGGCGGCTGGCGTCATTGTCGCTCTACTGCACGCGCTCATGGCTCTCGGCATTTTTAACCACAGCGGTTATGCCGATGTTAGTGACTTCTTAACCAACCATCCGATTTGGAGCCCTGCATATACCTTTTACTTAGTCGCCGTTTGGGTATATTTCTTCGTGTTCTTCTGGACTAGAGCTGGTCAAACTCTCGGCATGAGAGCTTGGAAGCTGCGCGTTCAAAACAAAGATGGCTCAGCGATCACAGTAACTCAGGCGCTGATTCGTTTAGGTACTTCAGGTTTTGGACTGGCAAACCTATGTGTTCCATTCGATCCTGAAAAACGTGGCTTTCACGATATCTGGGCAAAGACCGAAGTCGTTGTGTTACCACAAGCACGATAATGTGATTTAAGTTAGCTCCAATCAAGATCAAAAAAGGAAGGCGTTATGCCTTCCTTTTTACTATTTACAGTTTCCGCCTCAAGAGCATGATGGCAATTCCAAGGAACACCACGCTCGGGGCTATTGCGCCAAAGGCGGGTGGTATTTGATAAACCAAACTCACTGGGCCAAAGAACTCACTGGATATATAGAAGGTAAAGCCAGCAATAACACCTGACAAAATCCTCGCACCCATGGTCACACTACGCAAAGGACCAAAGATAAACGACAGTGCCATCAACATCATAACCGCGATCGAAATTGGCTGGGTTATCTTTCTCCACAGCGCCAATTCATAGCGTGATGCATCTTGCTCTGACGCCTTCAGATAAGAAACATAATCATACAACCCACTTAACGATAGCTCTTCTGGTTTAACCGTTACTATCGCCAACTTATCTGGAGCTAATGACGTTTCCCAAGAGTAAGTCGGTAAACTTTCTTTAGTAATTTGAAGTTCGTTTTCAAAAGACGTGATCTCTACATCCTTCATCGTCCACACGTTATCTCCAACGTAATCAACTTCGTCAGAATAAATAGCGGTTTTAAGTGCCTTGTTTTCATCAAAGCGCCACATGTTCATTCCATATAGCTTCTGGTCATCGATTTTGACAATGAAGATGAAGTCATTGGCATCACGAGCCCAGACACCACTTTGCGTCGAAATAATATTACCACCAGCAATCGAGATAGTTCTTAAATCACGAGCCATTTTCTGCGCTTGCGGTGCTCCCCATTGACCAAGCAATGTCACCACGATCATCAGTGGAATAGCTGTTTTAAGTACTGATAGGCCGATATCTAACTTAGAGAAACCAGCTGCCTGCATAACGACAAGCTCAGAACTTGCAGCAAGCATACCAAGCCCTATCAATGCGCCAAGCAATGCAGCCATTGGAAAGAACATTTCGATATCACGAGGGATACTCAATAAAACGAAATACAGCGCTTGTAATAGATCGTATGTACCACGGCCAACTTTTCTTAGCTGTTCTACATATTTGATGATCCCAGAGAGACCAACAAACGTCACCAATACCAGTGACGTCGTTGCGATGATGGTTCTGCCTATATATAAATCGAGAATCTTAAACACGGCTTAAGCCAACCTCTTATTCTTGAATTTTTCTTTCAAACGCCTTACTGGCACGCTATCCATAAAGTTGGCACCAATCGCGACAAATAACAATAACGCATTGATTGGCCACATGCCGATTACCGCAGGAATGCTCCCCTCTTCGATTGAAGACTTGGTTGCACTGATTGCTAAGAAATAGGTGAGATAAATCAGTATTGCTGGGCCGATTTTCGCAAAACGACCTTGTCGAGGGTTTACCGCAGACAGTGGCACGACAAGCATGGTCAACAATGGAATACAAAGTACCAAAGAAATACGCCACTGCAACTCTGCTTTCGCACTATTATTTGAGTTACCAATCAGTTCAAGCGTAGGGATCGCTTCCCAGTCTCGACCTTTCTTCTCAACTTCACGCTGACCAATCAGGCCTTCGTATTCTTCAAAGTGCGTCACCCTGTAGTCGAGGCGAGTCGGAATGCCTTCATGACGAGTACCATCGTACATTACGATCACTTGGCGACCATCACTGAGCTCTTTTACATCACCTGACTTCGAGAACATCACACTTGGCAGTACAGAATCACGCGGACGCATTTGAGCTACGAACACGTTTTCTAACTTATTACCGTCGATATCATCAATAAACACGACAGAAGAGCCATCCGGCGTACCTTCAAACTTACCTTTTGGTAGCAAATCAACGCTGTTCTCTGCAGCTACTTCTTCATACATTTGTTCAACTTTGTCTTGTGACCAAGGAGATAACCAAAATGAGTTAAAGGCTGCAACAGATGCCGTAATTAAAGCGAGGTAAAGCGCAGATTGGATCAGGAATTTATTACCGATACCGGTGGCGTTCATGACCACTATTTCACTTTCAGCGTAAAGGCGGCCAAAAGTAAGCAAAATACCAATATAGATACTGAGTGGAAGCATCAATAGGCCCATCGCTGGCATATTTAAGCCAACAATCGACAATATAAGACTCGCAGGGATATCACCATCAGAGGCATCCGCTAAAACACTGATGAATTTTTGGCTGAGAAACACGAGAAAGAGAACAAAAAAGATCGCAAATTGGCTCTTGATTGTCTCGCGGATCAAATATCTAACAATAATCACGCTCAAATTACCTATACAAAACTTGTTTTTTTGATTGAATCACTATAATTTCCCGTTGAACCTTTTATTTTTTTAAATTTTTAGCTAAGTGTTAGCGTTCTTCTTTAAGGTTAGTTCCATTATAGGATCCAACAAGTAAGAACCCATTATCTAACATTTAGTTCGATTTGTCTTCAGGATGTAGGAGTACGCATGGAGTTCAGTGTAAAAAGTGGCAGCCCAGAGAAACAGCGCAGCGCATGTATCGTTGTCGGTGTATTCGAACCGCGCCGCCTTTCTCCAGTAGCCGAGCAATTAGATAAGATTAGCGATGGCTACATTAGTTCACTGCTTCGTCGCGGTGATCTAGAGGGTAAACCTGGCCAGATGCTACTACTGCATCAAGTACCTGGTGTACTTTCAGAACGTGTTCTACTGGTAGGCTGTGGTAAAGAACGTGAGCTAGGCGAGCGTCAATACAAAGAAATTATCCAAAAAACCATCAGTACACTAAACGAAACAGGTTCTATGGAAGCTGTATGTTTCCTTACAGAACTTCACGTTAAAGGTCGCGACACTTATTGGAAAGTTCGCCAAGCGGTAGAAGCGACTAAAGATGGTCTTTACACATTTGACCAATTCAAGAGCAACAAGCCAGAGACTCGTCGCCCACTACGTAAATTGGTATTCAATGTACCAACACGTCGCGAATTGAGCCTGGGTGAGAAAGCAATCTCTCACGGCCTTGCTATTGCTTCAGGTGTAAAAGCGTCTAAAGATCTAGGCAACATGCCACCAAACATCGCAAACCCTGCTTACCTTGCTTCTCAAGCTCGTCGTTTAGCCGACGATTACGAGACAGTGAAGACTAAGATCATTGGCGAAGAAGAGATGGAAAAACTGGGTATGACATCATACCTAGCAGTTGGCCGTGGCTCTAAAAATGAATCGATGATGTCTATCATGGAATACAAAGGCGCTCCGGATCCAGATGCGAAGCCGATTGTATTAGTAGGTAAAGGTCTGACTTTCGATTCAGGCGGTATCTCGCTTAAGCCTGGTGAAGGCATGGATGAGATGAAGTACGACATGTGTGGTGCGGCGTCTGTATTCGGTACAATGAAAGCACTGGCTAAGCTGAACCTGCCTATTAACGTGGTTGGTATCCTAGCCGGTTGTGAAAACATGCCGGGCAGCAATGCTTACCGTCCAGGTGATATCCTAACGACAATGTCAGGCCAAACGGTTGAAGTACTCAACACTGATGCTGAAGGTCGCTTGGTTCTATGTGATGCTCTAACTTACGTTGAGCGTTTTGAACCTGACTGTGTTGTCGATGTTGCTACGCTAACTGGCGCATGTGTTATCGCTCTAGGTCACCACATCAGTGGCGTTCTATCGAACCACAACCCACTTTCTCACGAACTTGTTAATGCTTCAGAGCAAGCAAGTGACCGTGCATGGCGTCTACCAATGGCAGACGAGTACCATGAGCAGCTAAACAGCCCATTCGCTGATATGGCGAACATCGGTGGCCGTCCTGGCGGCACAATCACTGCTGGTTGTTTCCTGTCTAAATTCACTAAGAAGTACCACTGGGCACACATCGACAGTGCTGGTACAGCTTGGAAGTCAGGCGCAGCGAAAGGCTCGACAGGTCGTCCTGTCTCAATGCTAGTCCAATTCTTATTGAACCGCAGCGGCCAAGAGACTGAAGAGCAATCTTCAAAATAATAAAAAGGGCCTACGGGCCCTTTTTTAATAAGCGCTATTTGTTAGACCCTGTTAACCAAGTAACATTGATATCCACGATTTTCAGTTCGAGTATTAAGTATGCAGACTGCTACATTTTACATTGTGCCTTCAGACAGCCCGCAAGCCAGCGAAGATGGTTTTGCTCACTATGTGCTGTTTCTTGCTCAGCACTTTGCAAAACAAGGCGCTAAACTTTATCTCAACTGTAATGACAAAGAGCATGCCGAGCGTATTGCTGAAGTTTTCTGGCAAGTCGAACCCTGTGATTTTATTGCGCACAACTTGGTTGGCGAAGGCCCGAAGTATTCAACCAACATCGAAATTGGCTATCAAGGCGTAAAACATAATTGGAATCGTCAGCTAGTAATTAATCTGGCCGATAATCATACAACCTTTGCGAACGCCTTTGCTCAGGTGATAGACTTCGTCCCTTGCGAAGAAAAAGCTAAGCAACTCGCTCGAGAAAGGTATAAAATTTACCGTCAGGCTGGATATCAGCTACAAACTATCGAGATTCAACATCCATAGTCAAACCTCATAGTTAAAGCTATCTTTGGATTTAGATTCAAGAAGCTTCACTTATGAAGTTTGACCACGATTAACCATTCACAGTATCCGTTTAAGAGCACTATGGAAAAGACATACAACCCAACATCAATCGAACAAGCTCTGTATAAGACTTGGGAAGAGAAAGGCTACTTTAAGCCACACGGTGACACATCAAAAGAAGCTTACAGCATCATGATCCCGCCACCGAACGTCACTGGCAGCCTACACATGGGTCACGCGTTCCAAGATACGATCATGGATACGCTTATCCGTGCTCAACGTATGAAAGGCAAAAACACGCTTTGGCAAGTGGGTACTGACCACGCTGGTATCGCAACTCAAATGGTTGTTGAGCGTAAGATTGCTGCTGAAGAAGGCAAAACAAAACACGACTACGGCCGTGAAGCTTTCATCGACAAGATCTGGGAATGGAAAGGCGAATCAGGTGGCACGATCACTCAACAACTTCGTCGTCTTGGTGCATCTGTAGATTGGGATCGTGAACGATTCACTATGGATGACGGCCTATCGGCTGCGACTCAAGAAGTGTTTGTTCGTCTATACGAAGAAGACCTAATCTACCGTGGTAAACGTCTAGTAAACTGGGATCCTAAACTGCACACTGCAATCTCGGATCTTGAAGTTGAAAACAAAGACAAAAAAGGTTTCATGTGGCACTTCCGCTACCCGCTAGCGAACGGTGTTAAAACGGCTGATGGTAAAGACTACATCGTTGTTGCGACTACACGTCCAGAAACCATGCTTGGCGATACTGGTGTTGCTGTTAACCCAGAAGATCCTCGTTACAAAGATCTTATCGGCAAAGAAATCCTACTTCCTGTTGTAAACCGTCTTATCCCTATCGTAGGCGATGAGCACGCAGACATGGAAAAAGGCACGGGTTGTGTGAAGATCACTCCAGCTCATGACTTTAACGATTACGAAGTGGGTAAGCGCAACAACCTACCGATGATCAACATCCTAACGTTCAACGCTGATATCCGTGATGCTGCGGAAGTCTTCACAACGAACGGCGAAGAATGCGATGTTTACTCAACAGATATCCCTGCTAAGTACCAAGGCATGGAGCGTTTTGCTGCACGTAAAGCTATCGTTGCTGAATTCGATGAGCTTGGTCTTCTTGAAGAGATCAAAGATCACGACCTAACTGTCCCTTACGGCGACCGTGGTGGCGTGGTTATCGAACCAATGCTGACTGACCAATGGTACGTGCGCACAGCTCCTCTTGCAGAGCCAGCAGTTAAAGCCGTTGAAGATGGTCAAATCCAATTCGTACCTAAGCAGTACGAAAACATGTACTTCGCGTGGATGCGTGACGTGCAAGACTGGTGTATCTCTCGTCAACTTTGGTGGGGACATCGTATCCCAGCATGGTACGACAACGATGGTAAAGTTTACGTAGGTCGCACTGAAGAAGAAGTTCGTGAAAAGAACAACCTAGCGCCTGTTGTTGTGCTTAAGCAAGACGACGACGTACTGGATACTTGGTTCTCTTCTGCACTTTGGACGTTCGGCACACAAGGCTGGCCTGAAGATACTGAAGCACTGAAAACATTCCACCCATCTGAAGTACTAGTATCTGGTTTTGATATTATCTTCTTCTGGGTTGCTCGTATGATCATGATGACCATGCACTTCGTGAAAGACGAAGATGGCAAGGCTCAAGTACCTTTCAAAACTGTTTACATGACGGGTCTTATCCGTGATGAAAACGGCGACAAGATGTCTAAGTCGAAAGGTAACGTACTTGACCCAATCGACATGATTGATGGCATCGGCCTTGAAGAGCTAGTAGAAAAGCGTTGTGGCAACATGATGCAACCTAAACTGGCTGCTAAGATCGAAAAGAACACACGTAAAACATTCGAAAACGGTATCGAACCCTACGGTACTGACGCACTGCGTTTCACTCTTGCTGCTATGGCTTCAACTGGCCGTGACATCAACTGGGACATGAAGCGTCTTGAAGGTTACCGTAACTTCTGTAACAAGCTATGGAACGCAAGCCGTTACGTACTAATGAACACAGAAGAGCACGACTGTGGCATGTCACTGTCTGTAGAAGACCGTGCCAACATGGAATTCTCTCTAGCTGATAAGTGGATTGAGTCTCAGTTTGAAGTTGCAGCGAAAGAGTTTAATGCTCACCTAGACAACTACCGTCTAGACATGGCAGCAAACACGCTTTACGAATTCATCTGGAACCAATTCTGTGACTGGTACTTAGAGCTAACTAAACCTGTTCTTTGGAAAGGTACTGAAGCTCAACAACAAGCGACTCGTTACACGCTTATCACGGTTCTTGAGAAGACTCTGCGTCTTGCTCACCCTGTTCTTCCTTACATCACTGAATCTATCTGGCAGAGCGTTAAGCCGCTAGTAGACGGCGTTGAAGGCGAGACAATCATGACTCAAGCGCTTCCTCAGTTTAATGAAGCTAACTTCAATGCTGAGATCGTTGACGACATCGAATGGGTTAAGACTTTCATCACTGCTATCCGTAACCTACGTGCGGAATACGACATTGCACCAAGCCAAGGCTTAGAAGTAATGATCAAGGTTGCTGATGAGAAAGATGCCGCTCGTATCGAAGCGAACAAGATCGTTCTTACTTCTCTAGCTAAGCTAGACGATATTAAAGTTCTAGCTGATGGTGAAGAGACTCCTGCTTGTGCAACTAAACTGGTTGGCAAATCTGAGTTGATGATCCCAATGGCGGGTCTTATCGACAAAGATGCAGAGCTTGCTCGTCTAGATAAAGAAGTCGCTAAGACTCACGGCGAGATTAAACGTATCGAAGGTAAGCTAGGTAACGAAGGTTTCGTTGCTAAAGCACCAGAAGCAGTTATCGCGAAAGAGCGTGAAAAGCTTGAAGGCTACAAGGAAACTCTTGTTAAGCTTGAAGAGCAAAAAGCGACAATCGCTGCGCTTTAAAACCGAGTGAACGAGAAGGCTTCAAACTTCTCGGTCTAAATAGAAAGGTTGGTCTTGGTGACCAGCCTTTTTTTATGTCCCTGATTCCAATATTCCAATGCTTCTCACTCTAGCCGCACTGATTGATAGGTTTCATCTATCAAATTAATCTCTACTTCCCATTATATTTAATGATAATAATTCTCAATAATAGACCTATCGAAACAACACAACGATTGAGTAATTATCATGAAAAAGACACTAACCTTTGCTGCATTACATTTTACTATCGCATTTAGTGTCGCTTATGTACTAACAGGCGACATCTTAATTGGTAGCTTAATCGCTATGATTGAGCCCTCTGTCAATACTGTTGCCTTCTATTTTCATGAAAAGGCGTGGGCTCAAGTTCCAGCGCTTAAAGCTCGTCAGTGGATGACCAAATTAAAAACAGCAAGCTTTGCTAGCATCCATTTTAGTGTTGCCTTTACCGTGGTCTACTTGTTGACTGGAGATGCTTTCATCGGCGGTGTGATGGCCTTGCTAGAGCCAACTTTAAATACCGTTGCTTACTACTTCCACGAGAAAGTCTGGTTACGTAAATCAGGCGACCAAATGGCACAACAACAATTCTGTTTGCACCAACATGCTTAGTCACCATATATTGGGTCACATATTAGTGACCCTTTCATAGGCAGATCATGGAACAAATTGCTGAGTTCACCCTTAGACCCATTACACCGCAAGACAACCCAAGCATCGCACAAATCATTCGCCAAGTTTCGGCTGAGCATGGACTCACAGAAGATAAAGGTTATGGCGTGGCCGATCCAACACTCGATGATATGTACTCTGTCTATAGCCAAGCGAATGCAATGTACTGGGTTATCGAACACAACGGAAAGATCGTCGGAGGCGGTGGCTTTGCCCCTCTAGCAGGTAAACCCAATGTGTGTGAGCTACAAAAGATGTACTTCTTACCGCAAACTCGAGGGCATGGCCTAGCCAAGCGAATTGTCGCTTTGAGCTTAAAGCAAGCCAAGCAACTTGGGTATCAACACATGTATTTAGAAACGACGAAGTGCTTGGGTGCTGCGGTCAAACTCTATGAGAAGCTTGGGTTTGAGCATCTTGAGTCAGCTTGGGGAGAAACAGGCCACGACGCTTGTGAGGTTGTCATGGCCAAGTCGTTATAAGCAGAATGCGCCGCTATAGCGAAAGAAGATAACGCTAAAATATACGGAGTTAACGTAGAAAGTTACTGACGCAAGAAGTTGGGTTCAAGGCAACAAAAGAACTCTCTTCTTGCCCATCAAGTACCACTTCTAATGGGTATAGATACTTGGGGTTAGGATTCTCAATATCAAAAATGATAGGAGCTTCGACCTGGAACACGACGCCAGTATGTTCAGCGCGTACATCAATCGGCATCACGAGAGTCATACCATTAAACTTGATGGATGCCGATACTAACCCCGCCTTTAGCGTTTGATAGATAACATCCACTTTAAACTCACAGCCACCACCGTGGTGCCAGATCTGCTCTGTGACAACTTGCTCTAGCTTGACGTTTCGAACGAACTGCAGGTATGGCGCTTGCCAAACCCCCATGCGTGAATCAGATTTAGCGATAGCCTGTGAAGATACAGAGTCATCCATGTCTTCTTCAAGCAATAGGCTCTCCTCTTCTTCAAGGAAAAGGATCTCGAAACGGTTTCGGCCGGACTGCATATAAGGACGGATATCTTTACGGTATTCAGCTTGGCTACCATCACAATCAAAAACAGCCACACCATTAAGTCGAACTTCAGCAAAATAATCGACTCCAGCCATCACTAACTCAACAAATGGACACGCTAACATAGCGTCATCCACTTCGATGTCGTGCATCAGGTGCCACTCTTGCTCTGCAATTTGACTTTCACTCAAGCTATCAGGGAGCTTTGAGCTTAACGGAGCCGGAAAGGTGATGTCATCTTGTGGGATAGAGAGATCCGTCAGTGGCGAAATTTGCCAAAGACCATCGAGAAGCAACCGCATATCATTCCTTGAGCTAGATCAATTTTGACCGCATTATAATGAATGAATGCATATAAAGACATTTATTTTTCTGAGGGTAAAAAAATGCCAGCTCGAGGCTGGCATTTTTTAAAATTGGGAAAGAATTACTCTTCGCCTTCATCATCTTCGTCTGGGTAGATAGCATCTTCACCTTCGTAGTAAGTGCCCCAACCGTCGTAGATAATGTCAAACTTCTCTGCAAGGTTTACAAGCTTCTCAACTTGCTCATCAATCGCTTCTGCATTCAGAGTACATTGCATCGTTGCATCACAACAAAGTAGCTTATTGCCATCTTCGTCTTCTGTCTCTTCAGCTTCAAGCACTTCAAAGCCCATTTTGAATGCTTCAACAACCGCTTTCTCAAGCACATCGAAATCTTCAGCAAATAGGTGATGCTCGATATCGTATAGAGCTTCAGGATCGCTACCATCTTCAATTAATGCTGTAATGATGTCGCGAGTCTCTTCCTTTTGAAATTCAATTAATTCCGCTACTGATAGATATTCATCTTCGTGAGACATGTGTCTGCTCCAGAGTGTTGACTATGAAAAGATCAAATTTGATTGTCACGAAATATGGCACGGATCGTCCAGAAAAGCCACCCAGATCAGGCCTAGAAAGGTAAGTTTATCGCGAGATCGCAGCGCCAATATCAATTCAAAAGTGAAATCAAAATCACATAAACAAATTTTCAACATTTTATTAACTGCGCCGTATTTTAGCATTTCGTTTTTGTGGCCACTTTAGGGCTTATTGAATAAAACTTGCGTGATTAGTCACGTTAGGTGCATACGCTAAACCGCTTTTGGGGTGCATAAATCCTCAGCTTGTTATCAAAAAGTGCATAATAGTGAATAAAAAATCACGATTAATAAGCAAAATTCAATTCTAACAAGCCACGAATTGAGCATAGATCCTCAAAAACGTTGTTCCGTTCGATAGCCAGTTAGTTGGAATTTAATCTGTATAAACTTAAAAATCACAGGTTTTATGACCAATTATTACCCAAATACCTTGTATTAACTCAATCTACAAAACTTGCATATTACGGACAAGCTTGTCATAAATAGACGCTGGATTAATAGTAAGGATGCAAAATGAGTAAGCTGTACGTTGGCTCCGAAGTCGGTCAATTGAGACGAGTTCTCCTAAATAGACCTGAAAGAGCACTCACCCACCTCACCCCTTCAAACTGTCATGATCTTCTATTTGATGATGTACTTGCCGTTGAAGCCGCTGGTGAAGAACATGATGCCTTTGCAGAAACGCTGCGCAGCCAAGACGTAGAAGTACTACTGCTGCATGACCTGCTAGTAGAAACGCTTGCCGTATCTCAGGCTCGTGAGTGGTTGCTGAATACTCAAATCTCAGATTTCCGTTATGGGCCGACTTTCGCCCGTGACTTAAGAAACTACCTTGCTCAAATGGATAATGAGCATCTAGCAACGATCTTACTCGGTGGCTTGGCCTACTCTGAGCTTCCTATCAAATCATCATCGATGCTGCCTAAAATGCATCGACCACTCGATTTCGTTATCGAGCCACTGCCTAACCACCTATTTACGCGAGATACTTCTTGCTGGGTTTACGGTGGTGTATCGCTTAACCCAATGATGAAGCCTGCACGTCAACGTGAAACGAACCACCTGCGTGCTATCTACCGCTGGCACCCAGTGTTCGCAGGCCAAGATTTCATTAAGTACTTTGGTGACGAAGACCTTCACTACGACAACGCTAACATTGAAGGCGGTGACGTACTGGTTATCGGTAAAGGTGCGGTACTGGTTGGTATTTCAGAGCGTACGAAACCACAAGGTGTCGAAAACCTAGCGGCTAGCCTATTTAGATCAGGCCAAGCGAGCGAAGTGATTGCGATCGATCTACCAAAACACCGCTCTTGTATGCACCTTGATACGGTGATGACACACATGGATATCGACACGTTCTCTGTCTATCCAGAGATCGTTCGTAAAGACCTCGACACTTGGCGCTTAACGCCAAAAGAAAACGGCGAAATGCGTGTCGAGAAAGCTGAAAACTACCTGTCAGCGATTGAAGGCGCACTAGGCCTTGATCAACTGAAGATCATCACTACCGGCGGTGATAACTACGAAGCTGAGCGTGAACAGTGGAATGACGCTAACAACGTACTGACAGTGAAACCTGGTACAGTGATTGGTTATGAGCGTAATGTTTACACCAATGAGAAATACGACAAAGCGGGTATCGAAGTTCTAACGATTCCTGGCAACGAGCTAGGCCGTGGTCGTGGCGGCGCGCGCTGTATGAGTTGCCCTATCGAAAGAGACGGTATCTAAGTCAAAGAGCTCAGTTAAACAGACTCAATAGTCTTATCTAGGCCAGTATTCATTTACTAGCCTTTTTTATCAAATTAATAAAATAAATATTCACAAATATAGCATTTTTATGTTTAACTAAGTTCTTCATTGATTCTATATACGCAAGGAGCGAGAGATGGCCTTTAATCTTCGCAATCGTAACTTTCTAAAACTTCTCGACTTTACTCCTAAAGAGATTCAGTTTTTACTCGACCTGTCTGCTGACCTAAAAAAAGCTAAGTATGCAGGCACTGAGCAGAAGAAACTCAACGGCAAAAACATTGCTTTGATCTTCGAGAAAGCATCAACTCGAACACGATGTGCGTTTGAAGTGGCCGCCTTTGATCAAGGTGCTCAAGTCTCTTACCTTGGCCCTTCTGGTTCTCAGATTGGTCAAAAAGAATCAATGAAAGATACGGCGCGTGTATTGGGACGCATGTACGATGGCATCGAGTATCGTGGCTTTGGTCAGAGTATCGTTGAAGACTTAGGCGCTTATGCGGGCGTGCCGGTTTGGAATGGCTTAACCGATGAGTTCCACCCTACTCAGATCTTGGCTGATTTCCTCACTATGCTTGAGCATGGCCGCGGGAAGCATCTACACCAAATCAGCTTTGCTTATCTAGGCGATGCACGCAATAACATGGGTAACTCTCTGTTAGTCGGAGCCGCGAAGATGGGCATGGATATTCGCCTTGTCGCGCCTAAAGCATTCTGGCCAGAAGAGCAGCTTGTTGAAGAGTGCCAAGCTATCGCGCAAAGCACAGGTGCCAACATCACGCTGACAGAAGACGTTGCTGAAGGTGTTCAAGGCTGTGATTTCCTTTATACCGATGTTTGGGTTTCAATGGGCGAGGCCCCTGAAGCTTGGGACGAACGTGTAGCGGTAATGAGACCATACCAAGTGAATATGGATGTCATTAAGCTCACTGGCAATCCTCAAGTGAAATTCATGCACTGCCTACCCGCTTTCCATAACAATGAAACCGTGATCGGCCAGCAAGTCGCAGATAAGTATGGAATGAACGGTTTAGAAGTTACTGATGAAGTCTTTGAATCGGATTACTCAATTGTGTTTGATGAAGCTGAGAATCGCATGCATACCATCAAAGCGGTAATGGTTGCGACACTGGGTCAATAGCGAATACTGAAAGTAAACAAAAGCGTGATGTAATCGCTTGCGCTCACAAATTGAAAGCGTATAATTCTCGGCAATTTGTCTGAGAGTAGTGAAAATGACGCCAAGCAATGTTGTGATAAAACATAATGATATTGTGAAAACACATAGTAATATTGTGAAAACACCAAATATTGCTCGTAAGCTAAGATGCTTACCAGGCCGTCTATTCTGCTTTTCAGCACTTTTTTAAAGCCTCCCATTATGGGGGGCTTTTTTATGGCCAATACATTATTGTGGGGAAGAAGATCATGGCGAACTCGCTCTATCAAAAGCACATCATCTCAATTCCAGAGCTTTCTCGTGAAGAGCTAGAATTAATTGTTCAAACGGCAGGTCAGCTAAAGGCTGAACCAAACCCAGAACTCATCAAGAACAAAGTTGTTGCCAGCTGCTTCTTCGAACCTTCTACACGAACTCGTCTCTCTTTTGAAACTGCGATTCAACGCATCGGTGGTGATGTGATTGGTTTCGACAGTGGTGGTAACACTTCTTTGGCAAAGAAAGGCGAAACGCTAGCGGACTCGGTACAGGTTATCTCTTCATACGTTGACGCTTACGTGATGCGTCACCCTCAAGAAGGCGCAGCGCGTCTGGCTTCTGAGTTCTCAAACGGTGTACCTGTTATTAACGCAGGTGACGGCGCAAACCAACACCCAACACAAACGTTACTAGACCTATTCTCTATCGCTGAGACACAAGGCCGCCTCGACAACCTAAACGTTGCATTCGTTGGTGACCTTAAGTACGGCCGTACGGTTCACTCATTGACTCAAGCACTAGCGAAGTTCGACAACATCTGTTTCTACTTCGTGGCTCCAGAAGCTCTAGCGATGCCAGACTACATTTGCGAAGAGCTTGATGAAGCGGGCATCAAGTACCAACTATTGACGGACATGGAAGATGTGATTCCTGAGCTCGATGTCTTGTACATGACTCGAGTTCAAAAAGAGCGCTTCGATGAGTCAGAATACGCGCACATAAAATCCGCATACATCCTGACCGCTTCGATGCTGGAAAATGCACGCGATAACCTGAAGGTTCTGCACCCTCTTCCTCGCGTTGATGAAATTACTGTCGATGTCGATAAAACACCTTACGCTTACTACTTCCAGCAAGCAGAGAATGGTGTTTACGCCCGTGAAGCATTGCTAGCCCTTGTTCTTAACGAAACGCTGTAGAGGAGAGATATCATGTCTAAAGAGACTCAATTAAAAGTTGAAGCAATCAGAAACGGTACTGTTATCGACCATATCCCAGCCAATATCGGGATCAAGGTGCTAAAACTGTTCGACATGCACAACTCTCATCAGCGCGTGACGATTGGCCTGAATCTACCGTCTTCTGCACTGGGCGGAAAAGACCTGCTCAAGATTGAGAATGTGTTTATCACAGAAGAACAGGCGAGCAAGCTGGCACTTTATGCGCCTCATGCAACAGTGAATCAAATCGAAGATTACGAAGTAGTTAAGAAGCTACCACTAGAACTTCCTGAGCAAATCAACGATGTGTTCGAGTGTCCAAATACTAACTGTATTACTCACAATGAACCGGTTGAAAGCAGCTTTAAGATCTTTGAAAAGAAAGAAGATATTCGATTGAAGTGTAAGTATTGCGAAAAAGTCTTCTCTCGCGAGATCGTGACAGAAAGATAACGTCATACTGCAAAGAAGACCGAATGTAAAAACTATCAAATACCTCGCCTGTGCGGGGTATTTTGCGCTTTACCTATCCAAAGTTTGAAGGCACACTGAAAATTGATTTTTATCTAATAACTGATGGAATAAACCAATGACTAAAGTACTTCACACAGAATCTGCTCCAGCTGCAATCGGCCCATACGTACAAGGCGTTGACCTTGGCAACATGGTACTGACTTCTGGTCAAATCCCAGTAAATCCAGCAACTGGTGAAGTATCTGCTGATATCGCAGAGCAAGCTCGCCAATCTCTAGACAACGTTCAAGCGGTTGTTGAAGCTTCAGGCCTGACTGTAAAAGACATCGTAAAACTAACGGTATTCGTTAAAGACCTAAACGACTTCGGCACAGTAAACGAAGTTTACGGTAAATTCTTCGATGAGCACGGCGTTGCAAACTACCCTGCACGTTCATGTGTTGAAGTAGCTCGTCTGCCAAAAGATGTAGGTATCGAGATCGAAGCTATTGCGGTTCGCAAATAGGTTTTAATCTTTAGATTAAACACCTTCTAATAAACGACTTAGCGTAATACTGGGTGTTTATTAGATACAAAAAAAGGTTGCCCCGTTGGCAACCTTTTTTATTGTTCATCGTTTCGCTTAGATAATTACTTTTTATTAAGCTCAACCACTTCTTTGTCTAACTCTTCAAGTTTCGCAGCCATCTGCTCACGAGCTAGGTTAGCCAGTTCACGAACATTAGACTTGTCGTAGCCTTCAGTGCTGATTGGTGGCAGCATTTCAACAATCACGTGACCATTGTTCCAACGGTTTAGCTTCACGCCACCGGTTGAGCTACACACGATAGGGATGATAGGCAAGCCAGCACCAATCGCAGCATGGAATGCACCTGTTTTGAATGGCAGCAGACCACGGCCACGAGAACGAGTGCCTTCAGGGAACATCCAAACTGAAACATCGCTCTCTTTTAGACTCGTCACGACCTGATCAATCGTACCTACCGCTTTGCTACGGTTAGCACGGTCAATTAGGATGTTACCCGTCAACCAGTAAAGCTGACCAAATAGAGGCATCCACACTAGGCTTTTCTTACCAACAGTTACCACTTTTGGCGTTACCGCTGATGAAATCGTGAATAGATCCCAGCTGTTTTGGTGGTTCGCCACATAAACATGTTGGCCGCGAGAGTAGGCATCTTCTGGGATGCGAAGCTCTAACTTCATGCCGAAGATCTTCGACATGCGACCGAAATAACGGCCAAAGGTAAATACGTGTTTCGGGTTGCGTGGACTTAATAGGCAGTAACCACAACCAAATACAAACATAAGAATCGCAAATATCGCCACTGCGAAAATACGTAATATTGCTATCATTTTGTTCCTCACCGACCGCCAAGTTGATTCATCTATTCGCGCAAAAATGAGCAATAGATTTACTCGCGGTAAATACAACTATAAAAAAGCCGAAACCAAGGTTCCGACTTTTATGTTTTCATCTTACTGATTCATGAATCCACTAACCTAGGTTAGTTCGACTCACTAAATCGTGTAATGTTTGCGCCTAAGGCTGACAATTTATCTTCAATCTTATCGTAGCCACGATCGATGTGATAAATACGGTCAACGATGGTTTCACCTTGAGCAATACAGCCAGCAATAACAAGGCTCGCAGATGCGCGAAGGTCCGTTGCCATTACTTGAGCGCCGCTCAGTTTTTCCGTTTCACCACAGATAGCCGTGTTACCTTCGATTTCCGCTTTTGCACCCATTCGCTGTAACTCAGGAATGTGCATAAAACGGTTTTCAAAGATAGTCTCAGTGATAACACCACTGCCCTTCGCCATCATGTTAAGCAGAGTAAACTGTGCTTGCATGTCGGTTGGGAAACCAGGGTGAGGTGCCGTTACGATTTTCACCGCTTTCAGTTCACGACCCGTCATATCAAGACTGATCCAGTCTTCGCCCGTTTCAACCTTCGCACCCGCTTCTTCAAGCTTCGCTAAGGCAGCTTCAAGAAGATGAGCGTTGGTGTTGCGACAAACCACTTTACCGCCAGAAACAGCAGCAGCAACCAGGAAAGTACCTGTTTCAATACGGTCAGCAACCACAGAGTGTTGGCCACCACCAAGACGTTCAACGCCTTCGATAGTAATCGTATCTGTACCTGCGCCAGAAATTTTAGCACCCAGTTTGTTTAGGAAGTCAGCCGTATCAACAATCTCAGGCTCACGCGCTGAGTTATCGAGTACTGTTGTTCCTTCCGCTAGCGTTGCTGAACACATGATAGTAATGGTGGCACCCACACTTACTTTATCCATCACGATGTGCGCGCCTTTCAGACGGCCATCAACACTTGCTTTCACATAACCATCTTCCAACTTAATGGTCGCACCTAGTTGCTCTAGGCCGTGGATATGCAGATCAACAGGTCGAGCACCAATTGCACAACCGCCTGGAAGTGACACTTGGCCTTCACCAAAACGAGCGACTAGAGGACCTAAAGCCCAGATAGAAGCACGCATTGTTTTCACTAAATCGTAAGGCGCACAAAATTCATTAATTTCGCTGCCATCAACATGAACACTACCATTACGCGATACTTTTGCGCCTAAACGCTTAAGCAGTTCCATCGTAGTATCGATGTCACGTAGGTGAGGAACGTTACTTACTTCCACTGGCTCTTCAGCAAGAATTGAAGCAAATAAGATAGGTAGCGCTGCATTTTTTGCGCCTGAGATCGTCACTTCACCGCTTAGCGGCTTATCCGATCCAATAACTCGAAACTTTTCCATCATAAACCTTAAAGTGACATCAGTTTCTTATCACGTTCCCACTCTTCCGGCGTGAAAGCCTTAATAGAAAGAGCATGGATGTCATTGCGTTGAATGTATTCCATTAGTGGGCCGTAGATTAGTTGCTGCTTCTTAACTCGATTCATGCCGTCAAAACATGGATCAACCGCAACAACTTCGTAATGACTGCCTTCCCCTTTCACGAAAATTTCCTGAAGGTTCAGTGCTTCTGCTAATAATTCTTGTACTTTTGTGCTGTCCACAAATAGCTCCTGCCTAATTTTTTATGTGTTCTGCCATCATTGGCTGGATATTGCTCAATTGGAACAACGTTCGTAATTGTTCTGGCACGAAACTGAGCATTATATGACAGTTTTGATTTTTTGCATGCTCTAATAAGTGAATTAGCATCACCATTCCTGCTGAATCGACTCGATTTATATGGCTAAGGTCAATTTCAACGCTCGATTCCGTCGTTTGCCACTTTTCCAATATACGCCAGATTGCAGGGACACTGTCTCGGTCTAAATCACCGAACAGTTGATACTCTTTAGAGCTTAGTGCTTGCCATTGAGAATGGCTCATTATTTGTTACTCTCAAAACGAATCGGTTGTGCGGCTAATTTCTCTAGTTCGTCTGCAACTTGTAAGATGCCTTCTTGACGAATCTTAGTATTCCACTCCGATTGCTTGCTCGACAACAAGCTAATACCTTCGGCAACCATATCAAATGCTTTCCACTCGCCAGATTTCTTGTCTTTGCGAAGCTTAAATTCAAGCTTAATGTTTGGTCGCGGCGTATCGATGATGTCGACCTTGATACTGGTAATGCGGCTATCCGCTTTGATTTTTGGTTCTGGACCAAATTCAATCGTCTGATCTGTGTATTGAGTCAGCACTTGGGCATAAGAAGAAACAAGGTATTTACGGAATGAATCGATAAACACGCCCACGTCTTTTCTATCCGCGCCTTTCAAGTTTGGTCCAAGTAACTTAAGAGCTGCATATTGTGCATTCACATAAGGCATCAACTCTTCTTCCACGATGACCTTCAATAACTCTGGATCTTGGTGGATGTTGTCTTGTTCACTCTTCAAACGCTCAAATGCCACTTCGGCAACTTGAGTCATCATCTGGTAAGGCTGAGTACGGTCAATCGATTCTGCAGCAAAGGCTTGGGTAGAAATAAGCAACGCCATTGCCGCCATAAACATTGATTTCAAGTAACCAATAGCTTTTAAATAACTAATAGTTTTCAACATTATCTTATTCCTTAGCTTCGCTGTCATTAGAACCACCAACGCTATACAGCACTTGGCCAATCAAATCTTCTAGTACCAATGCTGACTTAGTGTCTTCAATTGAATCACCATCGACCAACATCTCTTCATCATCAAAAATGAAGCCTGGAACCAGACTAATGTACTGCTCACCAATTAAGCCAGATGTTAAAATTTGAGCACTAGAGGTATCTGGAAATTGTGAGTACTTCCCGTCAATAGACAGTTCAACGACAGGAAGGTAGCTCTCGGTATCAAGCTCAATGCTTTTAACTCGTCCAACAACGACGCCACCCACTTTCACTGGAGAACGAACTTTTAGGCTGCCAATGTTGTCAAAGGTCGCTTTTAGATTGTAAGTATGGTTCGAACCTATGCCTTTTACGTCAGCGACTTGAAAGATCATGATTAAGATTGCGCAAATTCCGGCAATAACAAAGGTGCCGACCCATAATTCTAATTTTCGAGTTTGTTGCATGATTAATTCCCAAACATCAATGCGGTAAGAACAAAATCTAGCCCTAGTACCGCTAGAGAAGAGTGCACTACAGTGCGTGTGGTTGCCTGACTGATACCTTCTGAAGTCGGTACTGCGTCATAACCATTGAAAAGTGCGATCCAAGTTACGGTGATAGCGAAGACCATACATTTGATCATGCTGTTACCAATATCTCGGCCAAGTTCTACTGAAGACTGCATCGCAGACCAGAAACTGCCGTGATCAATGCCTTTCCAATCAACACCAACCAGTTGACCGCCCCAAATACCTACCGCCATAAAAATCATAGCAAGCAATGGCATTGAGATAAGCCCGGCCCAAAGACGTGGTGCAATAATGCGTTTAAGAGGGTCAACGGCCATCATCTCAAGGCTTGAGATCTGCTCTGTTGCCTTCATTAACCCAATCTCTGCCGTGAGTGCTGAACCGGCTCGACCTGCAAATAATAACGCAGTCACCACAGGCCCCAACTCACGCAACAGTGAAAGCGCGACCATTTGACCAAGGTTTCCCTCAGCGCCGTAGTCAATTAACACGACATAGCCCTGCAGGCTGAGCACCATGCCGATAAACAGACCCGAAACTAAAATAATAGCCAATGACTGAACGCCAACGCTATAAAGTTGTTTTACTAATAAGGGGAAGTTTTTTAGTCGCGGGATGCCAAACAAAGCCCCAAATAACATCAGGCTTGCTCGACCAAATGACTCACAGCTCGCAAGTGTACGCTTACCGACACCCGCAATAGTTTTAACAATCATATTAAAACAAATCCTTTTCTAAGCTCTTCGCAGGGAATCTAAATGGTACTGGACCATCGGCTTCGCCTTGCAAAAATTGCTGCACTCTCGGATCGCTATTGTTGTACAACTCATCAGGTGTTCCAGCGGCAATAATCTTGCTATCTGCCATGAGGTAAACCCAATCAGCAATACTCATCACCTCTGGCACATCGTGAGAAACAACAATCGAGGTTAAGCCCAAGGCTTGATTGAGATTTCGTATCAATTCAACCAATACGCCCATGGTGATGGGATCTTGGCCAACAAACGGCTCATCGTACATGATAAGTTCTGGATCCAGTGCGATTGCGCGCGCCAGTGCGGCACGCCTAGCCATTCCGCCAGACAACTCACTCGGCATCAATTGCGCAGCACCACGTAATCCTACCGCTTCAAGCTTAAGTAATACGATGGTACGAATGAATTTTTCATTAAGTTCAGTGTGCTCTCGCAGCGGAAACGCCACATTATCAAAGACATTGAGATCCGTAAAAAGCGCACCCGATTGAAATAGCATGCTCATTTTCTTACGTGCTTGATACAGCTTTCGACGTGATAATGCAGGGACATTGTCGCCATCAAACCAAATTTCGCCTTCATCTGGCGGCAGTTGCCCACCAATCAAACGCAGTAAAGTCGTTTTGCCAATCCCAGACGGCCCCATGATTGCGGTTATCTTGCCTTGAGGCACCTCTAAACTGATGTCATCAAAGATAACGCGCTCACCACGTGAGAAGCTGAGGTTCTTAACTTTCACAAGCTCAGTGTTCAACATATTTTTGTTGTTTCCTTGCTTTAAAAAACGCCAATTATGGCTGCAATAATAATGAGTCTACTTTAGAATTAAAAGCACTGTTCAATTAATTCATATTAAACAGGAATCTATGCAGGGATTTGAAAGCATTAGGAAATTATCTATTGAGCTCTCTTTCTTGCCTGCTAACTGGTAATTAATTTGCCGAGTGACTTCCCTTTTATCTAGCAACAGGTCAAAATTAGCGGTTAATTCTCCGTTTTTATTAATTTTTTAGGAATCATCATGCTTGAAGCGATTGCGTTTCTTATTATCGGTCTAGGTTTTTTGGTGTGGAGTGCAGATAAGCTGGTTTACGGTGCCGCTGCTCTTGCTCGCAACTTCGGTATTTCACCACTAGTTATCGGTATGACGATCTTAGCAATGGGGTCTTCGGCTCCTGAAATGATGGTTTCTGCGACAGCAGCCCTTGATGGCAAAACAGATACAGCTGTAGGCAACGTACTGGGCTCTAACATCGCCAACATCGCGCTGATTTTAGGTATTACAGCCCTTATCAAGCCGTTATCGATTAGCTCAGGCGTGATTCGTCGTGAACTACCATTAATGATCGGTGTCACTCTGCTAGCGGGCGCCCTATTGTGGGATAACCATTTAGGCTTCTATGAAGGCGTGTTGTTGTTTGTTCTTTTTGCCGCGTTTTTGTTTGCTATGTTGCAAATCAGCCGCAGCGAGAAAAAGAACGGCGATGCTTTCCTTGATGAGCAAGAATCAGAGATCCCTGAAGGCGTAAGTAACCCTAAGGCTGCAATGTGGGTCGTGATTGGTCTAATCGTCCTACCTTTAGCTGCTGATATGCTGGTAGATAACGCTGTGATCATTGCGAAGTTCTTCGGCATGAGCGACCTTGTCATTGGTTTAACCATCATTGCTGTTGGTACTAGCCTTCCTGAACTTGCAGCATCACTAGCCGGCGTTATGAAGGGTGAAGATGATATGGCTGTAGGTAATATCATTGGTTCAAACGTATTCAACATCCTTGCTGTTATGGGTATCCCGGGCATCCTAAACCCTTCGATCTTGAGCGAGTTCGCTATGGGTCGTGACTTCTGGGTAATGCTAGGCGTATCGCTACTACTTGTTGTGATGGCACTAGGAAAATCTCGTAGTGTGAATCGTATTGAAGGCGGCGTGTTAATTGTGACGTTCGTGGCCTACCAAAGTTACCTATTAATGAACATGTCGGCTTAATTGTTGATTTAACTTCCCGTACTTGGAGTATTTGATGTCTCAGCCATTTGATTACCGCAGCGTTGCAAAACAAGTTTTGGAAACCGAAGTTGCAGGTCTCACTCAATTAGACCAATATTTTAATGATGATTTTTGTAAAGCTTGCGACCTTATCCTGAACAACAAAGGCAAAGTCGTTGTGATGGGCATGGGTAAATCAGGCCACATTGGCAACAAAATCGCAGCAACATTGGCAAGTACCGGGACATCGGCTTTCTTTGTTCACCCAGGCGAAGCGGCGCATGGCGACTTAGGCATGATCGAACCTGGTGATATTGTGATTGCAATATCCAACTCCGGCGAATCGGGAGAAATCCTCAGCCTATTTCCTGTGTTAAAGCGTCTGAGCATCAAGATCATCAGCATGACAGGCAAGCCAGCATCAAACATGGCAACCCTGTCTGATATCCATTTACAAATTTCAGTACCGGAAGAAGCTTGTCCGCTGGGCTTAGCACCAACAACAAGCACCACGGCGACCTTGGTCATGGGTGATGCATTAGCCGTTGCACTTTTGCAGGCTCGAGGCTTCACCGCTCAAGACTTTGCCCTGTCTCATCCTGGTGGCGCTTTAGGTCGTCAGCTGCTGTTGAAGCTCGACGACATCATGCACACAGGCGATTCACTTCCTGTTGTAGCACCCGACGCACTAGTAAGAGACGCTCTACTAGAGATATCTCAGAAAGGCTTAGGCATGACAGCAATCGTTGGTGAAGATGGCCAAATGGCCGGTATTTTTACCGATGGTGATTTACGCCGTATCTTAGACAAACGCGTTGATATCCATAACACGCAGATCGGTGATGTGATGACGCTAAACCCGACGGTAGCCGAGCCAAACATGCTCGCGGTTGAGGGCTTAAACTTGATGCAAGCGAAGAGCATCAATGGCCTGATGTTATGCCAAGAAGGTAAATTAGTCGGAGCGTTAAACATGCATGACTTACTGAAAGCAGGAGTAATGTAATGACACAGACAGTCGAAACTCTATACGGCACTGTTAATTCAGATGTATTTGCAATTGCAAAAGAGATCAAACTGCTGATTTGCGATGTCGATGGTGTCTTCTCTGATGGTCGCATCTACATGGGCAACAACGGTGAAGAGCTGAAAACCTTCCACACTCGTGACGGTTACGGTATCAAATCACTGATGAACGCAGGCATTGAAATCGCGATCATCACGGGTCGCAAATCTCAAATTGTTGAGAATCGTATGACCGCTCTAGGCATTAAGCTGATTTATCAAGGTCAAGACGATAAAGTTAAGGCATACCAAGATATTTGCGATAAGCTTTCTGTAAACCCTGAAAATACAGGTTACATCGGAGACGATCTGATTGACTGGCCTGTAATGGAAAAAGTTGGCTTGAAGGTCTGTGTGGCAGATGGGCACCCGCTACTTGCAAAGCGTGCAAACTACGTGACAACCATTAACGGCGGTCATGGCGCGGTACGTGAAGTCTGTGACCTTATTTTACAAGCAAGAAATGAACTCGACGTGCATAAAGGTTTAAGCATATGAGTTTTAATCGTATTATCTATTTAATACTCATATTTATTGCCTCTTGGTCGACCTATTACTTGTACGACAAAGAGCAAACATCAACGATACAAGTGGCTCCAAATTTGGAGCTGCCCGCGTTTAGTGGCAAAAGCCTGAACAACATTAGCTACGACGAAAGCGGTATTCGCAGCTATCAGGTTGAATCGACGTATTTAGAACACTACTCAGTAGTTGGCGATACGCACTTTCAAAACCCAGTTCTTTCGGTATTCCGTGAAGGGCACACGATTGAATGGCAAGTCACCGCTGATCGCGCGATTATGGATGAGAATCAAGTTGTCACGTTTTATGACAACGTCGTGGCAAAGAACCTGTTGCCAGAAGCCAGCTTCGATACAATGACCACAGATAAAATGGTTGTTGAGCTGCCTAGCCGAGATTTTTATTCAGAGACTCCGGTCCATATGATCGGTACATTTTTTGAAACTGAGGGACAAGCAATGAAAGGTAACTTCGGTACCAACAATGCAATCCTCTTTAATTCTGTTCAAGGTAGATATGAAACTCTTACACCTTAGTTTATTCGCTTTGACCCTTGCGGCACCTAATGTCTATGCTCTGTCTTCGGATAGTGAGCAACCTGTCTACATTGACTCAGACAGCCAGCAATTGGATATGAAAAGTAACCAAGTGACTTTCCTTGGTGATGTGAACCTTAAACAAGGCAGCATCAATATCAATGCCGATAAGGTTATTGTTACTCGTAACGCCGTAAACGGTGAGATTGAAGAAATTCAAGGCTTCGGTAAGCCAGCAACCTTCTCTCAGCTTACTGACGACGGTAAGACACTCTACGGTGAAGCTGACGACCTGCACTACCAGCTTGTTGCCGACCGACTGATCATGACTAAGAATGCGATGTTATCTCAAGATGGCAGCATCATTCGCGGTTCTAAGATCACTTACCAGATCGGTTCTCAGAAATTAGTCGCTGACAGTGGTGAAAACAAACGAGTGTCAACGGTTTTACAACCAACGGAAGTGAATAAGTAACGATGGCTGTTCTTAAAGCAAAAAACCTAGCGAAAACCTACAGTAAACGTAAGGTTGTTACCGATGTAAGCTTACAGGTAGAGTCAGGCCAGATCGTCGGTCTGCTTGGGCCTAACGGTGCAGGTAAAACCACATCTTTCTATATGATTGTTGGTTTGGTGGCGCGTGATGAAGGTACCATCAGCATTGATGACCGAGACATCAGTATCTTACCAATGCACAGCCGCTCTCGTCTTGGTATCGGTTACCTGCCTCAAGAAGCATCGATTTTCCGTAAGTTGTCCGTAGAGAACAACATCATGGCGGTTTTACAAACCCGTGATGAAATGACCAACGAACAACGCCAAGATAAGCTGGAAGACCTGCTAGAAGAGTTCCACATCCAACATATCCGCACCAGCAATGGTATGGCTCTGTCGGGTGGTGAGCGTCGTCGTGTAGAGATTGCTCGTGCACTAGCAGCAAACCCGCAGTTCATTCTATTGGATGAACCATTCGCCGGTGTTGACCCGATCTCAGTAATCGATATCAAAAAAATCATTGTTCACCTGCGTGATCGCGGCTTGGGCGTTTTGATTACCGACCACAACGTTCGTGAAACATTAGACGTGTGTGAAAAAGCTTACATCGTAAGCCAAGGACACCTGATCGCTGAGGGTACTCCTGAAGATGTTCTCAATAACGAACAAGTTAAACAAGTTTATCTAGGCGAACAATTCCGTCTATGATTATATAGAGAGTATCGAGAGTTCTAAGAATAATAACTAGGTAAGTCACACTGAATGAAACCCTCATTACAACTTAAGCTAGGCCAACAGTTAGCAATGACTCCTCAATTGCAGCAAGCGATTCGTTTGTTGCAATTGTCTACTTTAGATTTGCAGCAAGAGATTCAAGAAGCACTTGAATCTAACCCACTACTCGATGTCGAAGAAGGCAATGAAGATACGCCAACATCGGAAGAAAAACCTAGCAGTGACGAAAAAGAAACTGTTGAAGCCACAGAGCAAGACTTACCTGATAGCTCAGACTTAATCGAAAAATCAGAGATTGGCAACGAACTAGAAATCGACACAACTTGGGAAGACGTCTACAGCGCGAACACCGGTAACACGGGTATTGCGATTGATGACGACATGCCGGTTTATCAAGGCGAAACCACTCAAAGCCTGCACGATTACCTACTTTGGCAACTCGACTTAACGCCATTCACTGACACCGACCGAAGCATCGCTTTTGCATTAATCGATGCCATCGACGACTACGGCTACCTCACTGTAACTTGTGAAGACATCCTTGAAAACTTCGACAATGAAGAGATCGAGCTTGATGAAATTGAAGCGGTACGTAAACGAATTCAGCAGTTTGATCCGCTAGGTGTCGGTTCAGTCAACCTGCAAGATTGCTTGTTACTGCAACTGGCAACCTTTCCCCAAGATACGCCTTGGCTTAACGAAGCTAAGTTAGTACTTACTAGCCATATCGACCAACTCGGCAATCGCGATTACAAACTGGTTATCAAAGAGACCAAGTTGAAAGAAGCAGAACTACGTGAAGTTTTGCAACTGATTCAACAGCTGGACCCTCGTCCTGGCAGTAAGATTACTCCGGATGAAACTGAGTATGTGGTTCCAGATGTATCTGTCTTCAAAGACCTTGGCAAATGGTTAGTGACCATTAACCCTGATAGCGTGCCTAAGTTGAAAGTGAATCAGCAGTACGCTGATCTGGGCAGTAAAGGCAACAGCGCCGACAATCAATACATCCGCTCAAATTTGCAAGAAGCAAAGTGGTTAATTAAAAGCCTAGAGAGCCGAAATGAGACGCTACTCAAAGTTGCGCGATGCATTGTTGAACATCAGCGTGATTTCTTCGAACATGGCGAAGAAGCGATGAAGCCAATGGTTCTTAATGATGTTGCGTTAGCTGTTGATATGCACGAATCCACGATCTCTCGTGTGACGACTCAAAAATTCATGCATACGCCACGTGGCATCTTCGAGCTCAAATACTTTTTCTCAAGCCATGTCAGCACTGACAATGGCGGTGAATGTTCATCTACAGCAATTCGCGCACTCATCAAGAAGCTTGTCGCAGCGGAAAATACCGCGAAGCCTCTAAGTGATAGTAAGATTGCTGCTTTACTGGCTGACCAAGGAATTCAGGTAGCTAGACGTACCATAGCGAAATACCGTGAGTCTCTGGGCATTGCCCCATCGAGTCAGCGTAAACGCCTGCTATAAGCTCATTTAGTCGCTAGTTACTTAGCAACTATGATCAGGCAACCAACTGAAAAGGAAAGTCTATGCAAATCAATATTCAAGGCCATCACGTTGATCTTACCGATTCAATGCAAGACTATGTTCACACCAAATTCGACAAACTTGAGCGCTTCTTTGATCATATCAATAGCGTTCAGGTTGTTTTAAAAGTTGAGAAAATCAATCAAATCGCAGAAGCTACCCTGCATATAAATCAGGGGGAAATCCATGCGACAGCAACAGATGAAAGCATGTATTCCGCGATTGATTCATTGGTTGATAAACTCGTCCGCCAACTCAACAAGCACAAAGAAAAGCTAAGTAGTCACTAACATGCAATTAAGCGAAGTACTTTCATTGGACTGCACCAAAAGTGCAGTCCAATGCACAAGCAAAAAAAGAGCCCTTGAGCTCATCAGCCAGATAGCAGCTGAGAGCTGCGGTCAAGATTCAACAGAGCTATTTGAGTGTATGTTGAGCCGTGAGAAGATGGGCAGTACCGGTATTGGTAATGGTATCGCGATTCCCCATGCTCGTATGAATGTCAGTGATAAAGCGATAGCTGTATTACTGCAATGCCAAGATCCTATCGAATTTGATGCGATTGATAATCGTCCTGTCGACCTACTATTTGCCCTGCTTGTTCCTAGCGAACAATGCAAAGAGCATCTAAAAACCCTTTCTTGTATGGCAGAACGACTAAACGACAAGCAGACTCTTAAACAGCTGCGTAATGCTCAGAGCGATCAAGAGCTTTACGACATCATGATTCAAGTGCCAACTTGCGAGCAATAACATGCGATTAATCGTGGTTAGTGGCCAATCAGGGGCCGGTAAAAGTGTTGCGTTACGAGTCCTAGAAGACTTGGGGTATTACTGTGTCGATAATCTACCAGTAAACCTGCTCAACAACTTTGTCGAATCGGTACGCGAAAGCAACCAAAACGTTGCGGTAAGTATTGATATACGTAACCTACCGAAAGAGCCTCAGTTAGTCACCGACACGCTCGAGCAACTCGAGTCAGCTACAAACATCGATGTTGATGTATTGTTCCTCGATGCCAGCAAGCAGACACTCCTTAAGCGCTACAGCGAAACCCGCAGAATCCACCCTTTATCAATTGGCCAAGAAAAGCTCTCTCTTGAGCAAGCGATTGATTTAGAGAAGACACTTCTGACACCTCTCGCAGAGCACGCCCGCATTGTGATCGACAGCAGTGACTGCAACCTCTACGAATTGAGTGAAAAGGTTCGATTTAAAGTTGAAGGCAAAGAGAAGCAAGAGCTGATCATCGTCTTTCAATCTTTCGGTTTTAAGTATGGCTTGCCAAGTGATGCCGACTACGTGTTTGATGTTCGCTTTTTGCCGAACCCTCACTGGGAACCTGCACTACGACCACTAACCGGGCTAGATGCACCAATTCACTCCTTTCTAGAAGAACACTCAGAAGTTCTGGAACTCAAGCAACAGATCCAAGGCTTTGTTGAACAGTGGTTACCAATGTTAGAGAAAAACAATCGCAGTTACCTAACGGTAGCCATTGGTTGTACTGGTGGTAAGCACCGCTCGGTCTATCTAACCCAGAAGATTGGTGAGTACTTCGAACAACTTGGTCATCAAGTTCAAATCAGACATGCCTCTTTAGAGACGCACCAACAGGGCTAACCATGGAATTAACTCGAACTGTACTGATCCAAAACCGTTTGGGTCTTCACGCTAGAGCGGCCGTAAAGTTGGTTGAGCTTGCACAAAGCTTTGATGCCACTATCACAATTCATAGTGAAGAAGATAAAAGTGCCACCGCAGACAGCGTAATGGGACTATTGATGCTGGAGTCAGCCCAAGGCCAACACATCACGATTCAAGCTTCGGGTACTGATTCACAACAAGCACTTGATGCCGTTTGCCACCTTATCGAAGATAAATTTGATGAGGGTGAGTAGCTAAGACGCTTTACTCACAACACCGCAAACTCAAACGGTGAACCAACCTATATTAAATCTTAGTTCTACCTAAGTTTATGATTTAAATAAGCCCTAGAATTAAGTTACTATTCCAAGCATTGTAAGAATAATGAGATAGGAGGAAAATATGGCAGAGCAATTAGAATTCGACCAAGCTCACCAAACCCTCCAAGAAGTCAGCGAAGCCCTAGAAAACGGCCGATTTGTTCACGTACGCCGACAACTTCAGGACATGGAGCCTGAAGATATTGCACACCTTTTAGAAGCCTCCCCTCGCAAAAGTCGTGACGTACTCTGGCAACTCACCGATCCTGAAGACTACGGTGAAATTCTTGATGAACTAAACGAAGACGTCAAAGATGCTCTTGTGTCGAAAATGGCACCTGAGACCTTGGCAGAAGCAACCGAAGGTATGGAAACCGATGACGTCGCGTACGTACTTCGAAGCCTACCCGACGATGTTTCTCGCGAAGTCCTTTCTCAAATGGACTCCGTCGATCGTGCATTAGTTGAAACTGCCCTGTCGTACCCTGAAGATTCAGCGGGTGCGATCATGAACACCGACGTAATCACGATTCGTGGTGATGTCGATGTTGACGTTGTATTGCGCTACATGCGTATGCGTGGCGAACTGCCGGATGCAACTGATGCTCTGTATGTTATTGATGAAGAAGAACGTCTTATCGGTAACCTATCACTTACCACGCTAGTAACGACTCAACCTGATGTCCCTGTTTCAGAAGTGATGGATGATGCCGACGAAGCGATCGCGGTAGAAACCAGTGCGTCAGATATCGCGAGCCTGTTTGAACGTCGTAACTGGGTTTCTGCGCCTGTCATCGATAGTAACCAGCACCTTGTTGGTCGTATCACCATCGATGACGTGGTTGATGTTATCCGTGAAGATGCCGAACACTCAATGATGAGTATGGCGGGTATGGACGATGACGAAGATACCTTCGCACCGGTCGTAAAATCTGCTCGTCGTCGTAGTGTGTGGCTTGGTGCTAACGTACTCGCAGCACTGGCGGCAGCATCTGTATCAAACATGTTTGAAGCAACGCTCGATCAAATGGCAGCGATTGCGGTTCTGATGACTATCGTGCCTTCGATGGGGGGTGTTGCGGGTAACCAAACCGTTGCTCTGGTGATTCGTGGTTTGGCACTCGGTCATATCGGTGACAGTAACAAACGCGAACTGCTACTCAAAGAGGCAGCCATCGGCTTCCTAAACGGCGTTCTATGGGCCGTTATCATTGGTGGTATCGTGGTGGCTTGGAAAGGTAACTGGATACTGGGAGGCATCATCTCAGCGGCGATGATGACCAACTTGATTGTCGCAGGTATTGCTGGTGTAACTATCCCAGTGATGTTGAAGAAGATGAATATCGATCCAGCCCTTGCTGGCGGTATGGCACTGACCACAGTAACCGATGTTATTGGCCTATCGGTGTTCCTAGGCTTAGCGACCATACTGATCTAGTTAGCAGAAGCAGCTAGCCAATTTTTGGCGACATACAGAAAACAAAAAGGGAGCCATTGGCTCCCTTTTTTAATTCAATCAATTAGTGTTAATTGAATTACTCGCCTGCGACTTTCATTGACTCAAGCAAGATAGAACCCGTTTGAATTTGCGAACGTGTTTCTACGTCATTACCAACCGCAACAATCTGAGTAAACATGTCTTTTAGGTTACCTGCGATTGTTACTTCTGATACTGGGTATTGGATCTCTCCGTTTTCAACCCAGAAACCCGCAGCGCCACGTGAATAATCACCCGTTACGGTGTTTACGCCTTGGCCCATCACTTCAGTGACTAGGAAGCCAGTACCCAACTCTTTTAGCATCTGCTCAAAGTTTTGACCGGTCGATTTAACGAACCAGTTATGAATACCACCAGCATGACCGGTTGGCGTCATATCCATCTTACGTGCGGCATAGCTCGTTAGTAGGTAAGTTGCTAGCACACCGTCAGTGATGATTTCACGATCTTGAGTGAACACACCTTCGCTATCAAATGGGCTTGAAGCCAAACCACGTAGGATGTGAGGACGCTCAGAGATATTGAACCAATCAGGTAGGATTTTCTGACCTAAATAATCCAATAAGAAAGATGACTTACGGTAAAGGTTGCCGCCACTGATCGCCATCACAA
This sequence comes from Vibrio sp. 10N.222.55.A1, assembly GCF_041473835.1. Lineage (NCBI taxonomy): Bacteria > Pseudomonadati > Pseudomonadota > Gammaproteobacteria > Vibrionales > Vibrionaceae > Vibrio > Vibrio sp. 10N.222.55.A1. The sequence continues at coordinate 34,166 of NZ_JBFRSX010000042.1, forward strand.
GGTGACCGATAAGACCTGTCGCAACATCGTTAGCGAACATAATTGGGTATTGGCCTGTTGGTAGCTTTTTCGCATCCAAACGGCTAATCGTCTTTTCTGCAGCTTCCTGACCTACACGCTCAGGCGTCCACAGTTCGTCACGGTGACGTGCAACGGTGTAGCTGTAGTCACGTTCCATTTCACCATTAGCGCCTTGTCCAATCACGCAGCAGCTCGTGCTATGACGGCTTGAAGCGTAGCTGGCTAGTAAGCCATGACTGTTACCGTAAACCTTAACACCGTAGTGACTGTCGTAGCTCGCGCCATCACTCTGTTTGATCTTATCGCTATAAGCGAGCGCTTGCTTCTCAGCTGCAATCGCAATCTCAGCGGCATAGTCAGGGTTAGGCTCGTCAGGGTGGAAAAGATCCAAGTCTGGAATTTCTTTTACCATGTATTCTTTTGCTGCAGGACCTGAAAACGGGTCTTCAGATGTGTACTGAGCGATATCAAGCGCGGCTGCTACCGTTTGAGCAATAGCCTTCTCACTCAGGTCAGATGTAGATGCGCTGCCTTTTTTCTGGCCGCGATAAACAGTAATACCAAGTGCACCATCACTATTAAATTCAACGTTTTCCACTTCACACATACGTGTTGAAACACTTAAACCCGTTGACTTAGTAATAGCAACTTCAGCGGCGTCGGCACTCACAGAGGCCATGTCCAACGCTTTTGCTACTGCGGCTTCTAGCTCAACTCTTTGCTGGGCGACTTGCTGTTTTACATCCATATCTATTCTAATTTTGTAGGTCAATATTACGTAGGATAACAAGAATTTCGCTTTCTCCCCAAGATTCTTGCTAAAATAGGCAATATATTCGTTTGAGATAGTGACATAGGCAGAAAAGATGGCTCGCAAAAACCAAAAAGCCCCATGGGAACCAGAAGAAGAAATCATCTGGGTAAGTAAGACAGAAATGAAAACCGACATGGAAGCGCTACAAAAACTGGGGGAAGAACTTGTTTCCCTGAAGCCTTCTGTATTAGACAAGTTTCCTCTGTCTGAAGATTTGGCACAAGCGATTAAAGATGCACAACGCTTTAAAAATGAAGCGAAGCGCCGTCAACTTCAATACATTGGTAAAGTAATGCGCAATGTTGATCCTGAGCCAATTCAAGCGGCTTTGGATAAAGTACGTAACAAGCACTCGCAAGCAACCGCTGAACTGCACAAGCTTGAGCAACTGCGTGATCGCGTTGTTGCTGAAGGCGATGCTGCCATTTCAGAAGTCATGGACATGTACCCTGAAGCAGACCGTCAGCGTCTTCGTCAGCTAGCTCGCCAAGCTAACAAAGAGAAATCAGCGAACAAGCCAGCAAAGGCTTCTCGTGAAATCTTCCAAATCTTAAAAGAGCTAAAGCTAGAAGACTAATCTTTGTCGCTTTATTCTGTAAGACAATAAAAGACCTAGCGCATGCTAGGTCTTTTTGTTTTCTACGTACTCAATATCAGAGAGATTAAACAAGAGTGATGAATCGTCACTCACCCGCTTTAACAAATGAGCTTAACTCTGGCTGTGGATGATCCGCCGTCAGTGCCTCTATCGAGTCTTCAACCAACACCTTACCTAGCGCCACAAACACAAACTTATTCGCGATACTGCGTGCGTCACCTAAATGGTGAGTCACCATCAAGACCGTAATATTTCGCTCTGCCGCTAATCGCTTCACTAAGCTAAGCATCTCTTCAAGCAGCAAAGGATCAAGCGCAGAGAAAGGTTCATCAAGCAGCCAAATATCATGAGGTTGGACAAAACAACGCGCTAACGCAACACGCTGGCGTTGACCGCCGGATAAGTGCTCAGGCAACCTATCCAAATACTCAGCGACGCCAACTTGCGCTGCGGCTTGCTCCACAGCTTGCTTTTGGGTTGCAGTAAGCTTTAAACCTGGATGCAGACCTAAACCAATATTTTCTCGCACCGTAAGGTGAGCAAACAGGTTGTGCTCTTGAAACAACATCGCCAACGGACGCTGATGTGCTTCTTTACCAATAAGCGACTGCCCAGCCACTGATATCTCACCCGATGTAGGCTCGATGAAACCAGCAACTAGCGCCAACAGTGTAGACTTACCCGCACCACTCGGCCCCATAAGCGCAACAATATCGCCCTGCTCAGCTTGAAAATCAAAGCTAAACAACTCTCTGTGATAATGGTAATCCACATCTTTCATCACTAACATCATCGGTTCCTTAATTCTTTAGCATCGAGCTTAGATCTTCGAGTAAATAAGAATTCTATTAAGCTAAAACTGCCGACACTCAGTAACAGTAAGCTCACAGAAACTACCGCCGCCGCTTCCATTTGATAGCTGCCTAACAATTGGAATAGGTACAAAGGCAGAGTTCTAAAATCTTGGCTACCAAACAAAGCAATCGCGCTTAAGTCACCCATCGCCAACATAAAGCTAATCGAGAAGGCTTGCGCCATCGGCTTACGCAATGCTCGCCACTCCACTAACCTAAAACGCGTGAAACCTGTCATACCCAAGCTTGCACACACATACTGGTACTGCTGAGACAAATGCAGCATAGGTTGAGCTAGGGTTTTAATTACGTAAGGCAGCGCCATTAAGCTGTTGACGGCAATCACGATAAAGAAAGCTAAACTGAATACATCGGTGAATGAACGCAGTAATAAGAAGATACCCGTACTGATCACCAGCCCCGGAGTCACCAAGATAATAGTGCCAATCAGCTCGATTTTATCGGCTCGAAAATTCTTGTTCTGTAAACGCCATGCTCGGCTAGTCAGTAGTATGGCGATACCAATACCAACTGCGATAACACTTGCTAATGACGCGACTTTAACCGAGGTCATTAACGCCGCCCAAAACGGCTCGCTGCTGAGTACGGTTAATGCCTGCGAGTTAATTCCACTGACGATAACCATAGCTAATGGCGGCAATACCAGCATTGAGACTATGATGATCCAAAAGCTATCCCAAGCTTTTGACCACCAGCTGTCCTTAACCAAATATTTCTCTTCAGACAACTGACTGGCCGTCACTGAAATAGGCTTCGATAGGCGTTGAATGCTCACCGCTAGCACACCACACAGCAGCATTTGCCATATCGCGAGCAAGGCACCAGCTTGAAGGTCAAAGTCGAATTTAATCGCCTGATAAATAGCGAGCTCGATAGTGGTTGATTTAGGTCCACCGCCTAGCGCCATCACGGTAGCAAAGCTGGTAAAACACAACATGAAGACTAAGCCACACACATGTGGTAATTGCTGTCTTAAGCGAGGCCATTCAACCCATCTGAATTTGTTCCAATGACTCATACCCAAGTGAGCACAAAGCTTGTGTTGCTCGGCAGGCACGGTATCTAACGCTTGCAGAAGTAAGCGACTGGCATAAGGCAAGTTGAAGAAAACGTGCGCCAGCAAAATACCATTCAATCCGTATATGGAAAATGGCAATTCAATATCGAAGTTCGCCAAAAACTTAGCTAACCAACCACTATTGCCATAGATCGCAAGTAAGCCAAATACACCCACTAACACTGGCAGGACTAAGGTCGACGCGAACAGCCTTAACAACAAAGCGCGTCCAAAAAATTGTCTACGACACAGCGCATGAGCAATAGGTATAGCAAAGCCAACACTCAGCACCGTTGAGAGTGTCGCCTGATAAAAACTGAATTTCGTTACATGCCAATAGTAGGGATCGGACCATACTTGGCTGATATCAAGAGAAGGGGCATTGCTAAGCAATGCCCCAACTGCTGAAACCACGAAGGCGGTAATGAGTATCGCTACCCAAATCCCAACCTTAGGTGTTTTCTTTATCATAGATTGATTTTTTACCGTAAATGGTTCGCTCAGTTAACATCGAACAAACCTTTAAATACAGAAAGTTAGAAAGCTAATTTTTTAAAAGCAAATTAAAAAGTAAGTGCACTCTGCCATTCACGAATCCATGGCTTACGCTTAGCTGCAATTTCTTCGGGCGTAAAGCTTAGCGCTTTCTGAGGAACCGTAAGTTGCTCGAACCCTTTTGGAAGCTCAATATCGGTCACTGGGTACATCCAGTTGCCTGTTGGCATCGCCGATTGGAATTCATCACTTAGGATAAACGCCATAAACTCATCAGCAAGCTTTTCGTTCTTGCTGCCTTTAACCTTAGCGGCCACTTCCACTTGAGTGTAATGCCCTTCTTCGAAGCTTGCTGCTGCATACTTAGAATCGCTTTCAGCAATAATGTGGTAAGCCGGAGACGTTGTATAAGACAACACTAAATCCGACTCGCCTTCTAGGAACATAGAGTAAGCTTCAGACCAGCCTTTGGTTACAGTCACTGTTTTCTGAGCAAGCTTCTTCCATGCTGCTGTCGCTTCATCACCGTATACTGATTTCATCCAAAGCATCATGCCTTGGCCTGGCGTTGATGTACGTGGATCTTGGTAGATAACCTTAAGATCATCACGCTGCTCAACCAGTTCTTTCAAGCTCTTCGGCGGGTTTTCCAGTTTCTCTTTATTGTAAACAAAAGCAAAGTAGCCAAAGTCATAGGGTACAAAAGTGCTGTCGTTCCAACCATTAGGAAGCGTTACCGATGACGTATCAACATTATGCTCAGCCAATAAGCCCGTCGCTTTCGCTTCAGCCATCAGGTTGTTGTCGAGACCTAGCAAGATATCGGCTTTGCTGTTGCCGCCCTCAAGACGTAAACGGTTCAGAATAGACACGCCATCTTCTAGAGCGACAAAATTCACATCACAACCACACTTCTCTTCGAATGCTTTTTCAACGGCAGGACGAGGGCCCCAATCCGCAGCAAAAGAGTCATAGGTGTATACAGTCAAAGTGTTGTCTGCAGCAAAGGCAGAAAAAGAAATAGCTGTAGTAACAGCAAGGGTAGTTAATGTGAATTTCACTGGACGCTCTCCATGGTCTGAGCGGCACAGGTTTGAGGGAGGAGAACGGTAGAGGTTGTTCCTAACTCAATTCCTACGCCAGCATTATCTGGTTCAGGTTTACGGGTCCCAAGCACCTGCTTGATCTCAGCTCGCATTCATTATTTGAATGGTTCGCTCCCCGATGAGTGTTCAGAATTGTAATTTGATTTTTAACAATAAGCTATCAAGTTTGGATCAATTACGTTGATCGTAACCCCAACGTGGCACTAAACCTTGTTCGATACCAAGGTGATCTAGAATACGCGCCACCATAAAGTCGACCAGATCTTCAATTGACTTGGGTTGATGATAAAAACCCGGAGCTGCAGGCATGATCGTTACGCCCATGGTCGAAAGTTTGTGCATGTTCTCGAGATGAAGCGTCGAAAATGGCGTCTCGCGAACCACCAACAACAATTGGCCTCGCTCTTTCATGACTACGTCTGCTGCTCGCTCAATCAGGTTATCTGATAGACCATGAGCAATCGAAGCCAAGCTTCCCGCTGAACATGGACAAACGACCATCTGTTTAGGTGCTGCTGAACCAGAGGCAACCGGCGAGAACCAATCATCTTTGCCACACACCACCAGCTTTTCTGGGTCGCAACCTAAATGCTTAACTAAAGCTTGTTTCGCAGCATCTGGCCCAGCAGGTAACTTAAGTTCATGCTCGGTCGCCAACACCACTCGAGCTGCCGACGATATCAGCAAATAAACCTGATAATCTGCCGCCAGTAGGCATTCAAGTAAACGCAGTCCGTAAGGCGCACCAGATGCGCCAGTGAAAGCGAGGGTTATCGCTTTATCGTGTTTTGTCATGTTCTCAATTACTTCAAATTATAAGGTCGTGGATGCCGTTAGCCTTTGAGTGCCAATCCATCCAACAGTTTTTGATGAATGCCACCAAAGCCACCATTACTCATTACCAAAATTTGGTCGCCAGCTTGTGCCTCTGAGACAATTTTAGCAACGAATGCATCCATGTCATCACTCACGTGTGCCGGTTGGTGACAAGCGTCTGCAACATCTTGAACTGACCAATCAATGTTATCCGGTTGGAATAAGTAGGTAGAATCCGCCTGCTTCAACGAATCAGCCAGTATTTCTTTGTGCACACCACGTTTCATGGTGGCAGAACGAGGCTCTAAAACGGCAATGATTTTCTTAGTGTCGACCTTATTACGTAATCCCCCGAGCGTAAGTTCAATCGCCGTTGGATGATGAGCAAAATCGTCATAAACAGACACACCTGCCACCTCGCCTTTAAACTCCAAACGGCGCTTAGTATTAATAAAGGTAGCTAGTGATTCACAAGCAAGGTCAGGTGTCACGCCCACATGACGTGCAGCTGCAATCGCCATCAAAGCATTATTTACGTTGTGGTCGCCCACTAAATCCCAATTTACGGTTCCAACACATTCATTTTGGAAGTAAACCTCAAATTGAGAGCCATCTTTGACCAGTTTCTTGGCATCCCAGTCGCCTTGCTCGCCACTCGATTCAGTTTCACTCCAACAGCCACGAGCTAGAACATCTTGAATAGCGCTGTCTTGCTTGGGTGAGAAAATACGACCATTGCCTGGCACAGTTCGCACTAAATGATGGAATTGACGTTTGATCGCTTCAAGATCGTCAAAAATGTCGGCATGATCGAACTCAAGGTTATTCATCACTAAGGTTCTTGGGTGGTAATGAACGAACTTAGATCGTTTATCGAAAAAAGCACTGTCGTATTCGTCGGCTTCTACCACGAAGAACATGCTTTCACCAAGGCGAGCAGAGATACCAAAGTTACCCAACACTCCGCCAACTAAGAAGCCCGGTGCATAGCCACAGTCTTCCAAGATCCAAGCCAACATGCTTGATGTCGTGGTCTTACCGTGCGTTCCCGATACCGCTAACACCCAACGGTCATGCAGTAAGAACTCTTGCAACCACTGAGGACCAGAGGTGTATCTAAGGTTGTTATCCAACACATACTCAACACACGGATTACCGCGGCTCATTGCGTTACCGATAACCACGAGATCTGGCCTTGGTTCTAATTGGCTAGGGTCGAACCCTTCAATAATTTCAATCCCTTGTGATTCCAACAAGGTGCTCATTGGTGGGTAAACATTCGCGTCACTACCCGTAACCTTGTGACCTAATTGACGAGCCAATACCGCAGCACCACCCATGAAGGTGCCACAAATTCCTAAGATATGAATATGCATAAATTGCTTCCAAACGCTTGGCTAAATAAACAGTGCCTAATTAAAACGGCTTGCACTCATTATCATTAAATGGCGATTAAAAGCGAGCGGCAATGCAAAACAAATTGAGTCGACATAGTAAGTGAGATCTGTGTCGCTTAGTTCATTACCATTAAAAAGATCTAACCTTTAGAATTTAGGTAAGCGTCTAGATGAATAAAGCCCACTCAAGAGGCCGAATCTACAGTGCTCAAATCCCCCCTAATATTGAGAGAAGTTTAAGGAAATAACATGTCTGAGATGCGCACCCTTGGTGAGTTCATTGTTGAGAAACAGAGTGACTTCCCCCATGCAAGCGGTGATCTATCATCCCTTTTGTCGTCTATTCGACTTGCTGCAAAAATTGTTAACCGTGAGATCAACAAGGCTGGCCTAGTCGACATCACTGGCGCTGTTGGTACAGACAACGTGCAAGGTGAAGAGCAGCAAAAGCTAGACCTTTACGCGAACGACAAATTTAAAGCGGCTCTAGAAGCCCGTGACCAAGTTTGTGGTGTTGCAAGTGAAGAAGAAGACGAAGCTGTCGCCTTCAATAAAGAGCTCAACAAAAACGCAAAATACGTTGTACTGATGGATCCACTAGATGGCTCATCAAACATCGATGTAAATGTATCGGTTGGTACAATTTTCTCTATCTACCGTCGAGTATCACCGATCGGTACACCACCAACACAAGAAGATTTCTTACAGCCAGGACACAAGCAAGTAGCCGCGGGTTACGTGATTTACGGTTCTTCAACCATGCTTGTATACACAACAGGTGCTGGCGTAAATGGCTTCACCTACGACCCATCACTGGGTACCTTCTGCCTATCTCATGAAAACATGATGATTCCAGACGAAGGTAAGATTTACTCAATCAACGAAGGTAATTACATCCGCTTCCCTACGGGTGTTAAGAAGTACATCAAGTACTGCCAAGAAAATGAGCCAAGCGACAACCGCCCTTACACATCACGTTACATCGGTTCTCTAGTATCAGATTTCCACCGTAACCTTTTGAAAGGCGGCATCTACTTGTACCCAAGCACGCAAAGTCACCCTCAAGGTAAACTGCGTCTGCTTTACGAGTGCAACCCTATTGCTTTCCTTATGGAGCAAGCTGGCGGTATTGCATCAGACGGTGCACAGCGTATCATGGATATCAAACCAACTGAGCTACACCAACGTGTGCCTTTCTTCGTTGGTTCAACAAAAATGGTACGTAAAGTAGAAGAGTTTCTTGAGCTGAACCCTGAGTAACCCTCTCATTTCATTCTCAAACTAACGCTATTAAAAAGCCAGCACCTCAGTGCTGGCTTTTTGTTGTCTCGTAAGGTGATTAACTAGTTAGGAATCATTGTTCCGCTGACACCAGTTACCCGAAAGTATTTCTTTATTAGCTGTTAGATCAAGCTGATACAAATATACCCATGCTAATCCAAATATAGTCTCTATTTGCTCGCGACGATACTCAACAGGAACATCTTCTAGCCGATCGAGCGACTCTAAAATTTCGTCGTTAATGATATAGACCTCACCAGCGACACTTTTCTTTCCCAAAATCATCGCCGGATAGGCACCTAAATCAAAAAGTGCGTATTCCTTAGGTGTATCAAACTGCCCTAATAAATCGCAGCCCTGCAAATAATGGTGATTGGACTGACCTTGCCTCAAGGTTCCATAGACAAAAACAAGATGCTGCATATGCCCTCCCATACGGCTCTACTCGAACTCAAATTGATAGAGAAGATCCACAGCACTGTCTAGGCCAGAAACAGCTTCAACATAGAGATCCTGCATCAATCTATAACGAACGGTAAACTCACCTAACGAGTTAAAGATACCCACACCATACTTCACCTGTAAGCCAGGCAGGATGTAACCACTTACCGTCACTTGAGAGTCATCGCCAGAGCCTGCAGTATCCAGTTGCAAGTCCTTTACACCAAAGGCTTCACCGATTTCACCAACAACCTTACCACTCTTCGCTAAACTCAAACCGATTAAAGTCGTTGTCATCGAACCGCTCGACTCACCGTCGATATCTTGGCCACGCAAAATATAAGACAGTGCGTTCGCTTGTGGCATCGCTGGGTCAGAATAAATCTCGATGGTAGGCTCTGTCGCAGGGCCAGTCACTCGAATACCAGCGGTCACGTCATCCTGAGTATTATCAGGATTACGAATCGCGTTGATGGCTACGTATGGCTGATCCGGTGGTCCATTCATTAGGATCTTACCCTCTTCGATCAAGAGGTCTTGCCCGAATGATTGATAAGTACCATCGACGATGTTCACTTCACCTGTAATAAATGGACCTTGGTCTTTTTGAGCCACGTTGAGCTTACCGACCAAATCACCTTCAAGACCGAAGGCAGACAGTTTAAAGTCATCACCAATGGAGATATTAATATTCGTCATCACATTGAATGGATTCGTATCTTCGTTTTCTGGCTCTAGATCTTTATTCAAAATAACCTGATCAGAAGAGACGCCAACCGCTGACGGTGGTAAATCTTCAACAACAATTCGTCCCCATGGTAATGCAATATCACCGGTGATTTTCGCCAGATCTGGTGTGACATCAATAGTCATATCAGGTACGACCTTCACCTTAACCATCGGTGGGATATCAACCATCAACTCATCAGCGAAAACTCTAACGTTCGAATGCCATGCTTTAAGATCTTGCCAATCTCCGGTTCCCTCAATATCAAGGTGACCATCAGGTGTTTCGACATTCGCATCCAGTTTTGCACTATAACCATCAAAGTCGAGGTCGATGCGGCCATCTTTCACATCAACAGGCGTAACATCGCCTTTGACTTGAATACCATCAACAGAGAATTGACCAAAGACTTGAGGGTGCATCAGAGAGCCTTTAACTTGAAGATCACTCTCAAGGTCGGCTTTCAATAAGCTGTATTCACCTAGAATTGGTTGTAAGAAATCAAGATGGAACGTGGTCAGCTTAATTGCCGCATCGACCATTTTGTCTTCGGCAAGAATATCCGGTAACGACACCGTGCCAGACAGGTCACCATTGTCGGAAACATCCAACTTAAAATCGGCATCCAGTTTGTTGTCTTTCAGTTGGGCATTCAATGCAACGCTTTCCCAACCCAGTGTGATTGGCTCACCCACTTGTTGAACAACCTGACCTTTCGGCATATCAACGCTTACCGTGACTTCAGGCTCATCTTGTTCAGACCACTTTGCATGAGCAGTCGCATTGACTAAGCCCTGTAATTGCGTCTCTTTAGGCACAAAGGCTTTAATCTGCTCGAAATCGAATTGATTGATGGCTACCTTGGCCTCACCCGATTTTCCGACACGAACGTCTTCATCCAAACACACGCTCGAACCCGATTGTTTCCAACAGTGCGCTTGAACATCGGCAAACTGTTTATCAACATCCGCATTTATCGCGACAGGTTGATCTAACACCCAAGGGCCTTGCTGAGTGGTGATTTTGACTCTGTCTAACGATCCATACCAAATAAGAGAAGGCTTTTGAATCAACTCTCCGGAAATAGCTAAGCTTGTAGACACGATGTCGGATATCACATCAAGTGTCACTGTGTGTTTCTTCTCACCACCACTCACCGTGAGATCAATGCTTTTTACGCTCTGATCTTGATAGGTTAGGTTGTTAGCTTTTAATTCAAGATCAGCTTGAGCTTCAGGCAATGGCAGAGGAACCACAGAACCATTAAGCGACAAGGATTCTAGTGTTGCTTCGTTATTCCAATCTACCTTATCCACATTTAGAGCGAGATCGACTTCAGGCTTTTTCGTTGGACCACTGAGCTGGATGTTACCAATCACTTTACCTTTCAAATCAGGGACGCTTTTTACAAGCTCAGGGAAGTGAATCTCAACACCCATGTCCCATTTCTTATCAAGCTCACCCTGAGCCTTAATCGAGTTAACACCGTGAGCTAAGCTCAAACCACTGGTTTTCAGTTTTGGTTCACCGCTCGCGCTGCGATCCGACGCTGACAACTGACCTTCGATATCCAGAGGGTATTCTCGCAAGATCCCTTCAATATCCAATTTAGGCAGTTCAATCGCCCAGCCGCCCGCTTCAGTCAACTCACCTGAGGTGACGATGTTTCCACTAATGTTGCCCTCAGCTTCTGGCCACTGCAGACCCGGTTGAATATCTTTGAGTGTCACGTCAGCTTGCCAGTTAACGAGACTCTTCCAGTTCGCTTTAACGACACCGTTAAGCTCACCGCCTAGCGTGTTGAGCTTTAGACGCTCGAGAACAATTTGTTCCGTCGTGCCTTTACCCTGTAGATCGATGGCTAATTCAGGGATTTCCTTACCATCGGCTTCACCTTTAAGAAGAACATTAAAACCATCTAGTGAGCCATCAGCTTTAAATTGCTCAATTGTCGCTTGGTAATCGCTTTTTCCGGTAAGGGGCCACTGTGCTTGTCCGCCCTCTAAAAGAAGGTCAAATGGCAGAGTCGGTTCTAAGGGTTGAATATCCCCAGACAACTTTGCCTCAATCAGCTCAGAAAATTGGGAGTCTAGGTTTAGCTTAGCCACGCTGCCTTGTGCTTTCAGAGACAACTTCTGCCCAACAAGGTCGGTTTCTTTCACCAACGCATCCAAAGAAAGTTCTAGCGGGTAACCGCCCTTGAGCTCAACCTTCGTGGTTAGATTGGCGCTTGCTTGTGGCATATCGAGTTCGAGAGTTGAAACATCAACCGTGTGTTTGCCCGCGCGAGCTTCTAGCCCAAGGTGGTTAACAACGATTGGTGTTTCTTGTTCTAAGGTGAAACGGTTGAGGTCAAAACGCTCCAACACAACCTGCAGAGGAATCCAGACTTCCGGCAATTCGATAGCCGTTTTAACGGCAGCTTTTGGCTCAACCTTTTCTGCTTGCGGTTCTTCTGTCGACTCAGCGAGTTTAACCTTAAGATCATTGAATAAGGTTGGCGATACAGTTAGCTTTTCGCCCTGCATACTCAAAGCCGTAGAGAACAAGCTCCATTCAATTTCATGCCCTAAGATATTCAACTTGATATCAGACAAAGCGATACGGTTGATTACGATTGGCAACGGTGTTTTTACCGATGTTACGGGCGGAGTAGGTTCTGTTTCTTCTGTAGAGGCCGGAGGCAGTTCAGTAAATGCGAAGTCCAATCCTTGAATCGCTAAACGATCGACACACAACTTAGGGTCGAGCAGACAGCGAGGATTAATCGCCAAGTTCAGCTTTTGAACTTTGGTGTCTATATGCAGGCTGTCATCTTTAAACTGAACATTATTAAGCGTAAAGCTCGGGAACAGAGCCCCTTTAGTGCTTTCCACTTTAAGCTGTGGCAACGCTTTTTCAGCGCCCCACAACACAGTGTTCAACCCTGGATTGGTGAACAAAACAAAACCTAGCAAGGCTATCAACAACAGCAAAATAGACGTCAATGAGATCGACGTCCACTTGATGCACTTGCCCATCACTTTGATCATAATTCTGGCCCTAAACTAAAGTGTAACTGGAACTCATCACCTTTTGCTGCATCTAGACCCCAAGCAAAATCTAAGCTCACAGGGCCGACGGGCGACGCCCAACGAACCCCGACGCCGGTACCATGTTTCCATTCAGGTTTATCATTGAAGGCATCACCAATGTCGTAGAATGCTGCGCCCCACCAGTTTCCAACCAAGCGGTATTGGTATTCAAACGAGCTGGTTGCAATGAATTTGGCACCCGTTAGTGCGCCACTTTCATCTCGAGGAGAGATCGACTCATAACCATAACCACGAATGCTATTGTCACCACCAGCAAAGAATCTTAGGGAGGGAGATAGCTTATCAAACTCGTCGGCAAAGTTGCCGCCAAATTGAAGTCGAGTTAAGCCTCGGTGATTGTCGCCAATGCTTCGAATCCAAGCGGTTTGACCTTGAAAACGAACAACCTTAGTTTCAGATAACAAGGTATCATCACCCGCTTCAACCATAATGGTTTGTTTATCGCCCCACATCGGCATCGAACCGCCTCGCGTTCGAGTGCGTGAGAAAGAGATACCCGGCAGCACAAATTGCGCTAAATCATCCTGCAAACCTTGCTCATAGTTTTCGACCAAGTATCGAATGAAGACCGTGCGTTGCCAACCGTTATCCAGTCGCCAATATCTTTCTAGCGCTAAGTTTGACTCCAAACTCTTGGTATCACGATTATCCAAGTTTTTCATACCGTACTTAACTTGATAGTAGTCGTTCAGCACGTCATCCAGAGGGATTTTATAGGTAGCGGTAATTGTCTGTTCAGGTTTAGAAATCGACAGGCTGCTATTGAAGCTATGGCCTTGTTCATTAACCCAAGGTTTTTTCCACTTCAGAGTGCCTTTTACGCCAAGGTCGGTGGATACACCGATACCCGTTTCGATTTGGTTACGAGCTTGCGGAGCAAGGCTAACCTTCATCGGGATCTCTCGGCCTTCGCCTAACTGGCTTAAATCTGGTTCAACAAATACCGAGGAGAACCAATCCGTATTGGACAGGTTTTGGTTGTACTCACCGACTTTGGTGATTGAGTAAGGTTCGCCATCCTCAAATGGTTTAAGTGACTGCACCTTATCTTCTTCTATCTGGCTACCAGTAACCTGAGTAGTACCAAAGTGATAGCGGATACCACTGTTATAATGAAGACGAACATAAGCGCGGTTCAATTCAGGAGCGACTTCTAGCTTACTAAGATCATAAGCACCATCGAAGTAGCCTTTCGCTAAGCCAAGGTTGCGGATCGACGATTTCAAAGAGTCATAATTACCATGATTCAGAGTCGAACCTTTAGACAAGCTACTCTTCGCTATCAAGGCTAAAAAGTCTGGGTCATCCTTGGCTTCACCAGTTAGAACGATATCTGAAGTATAAATAACAACAGGCTCTCCCGGCTCAACCGTAACGGTCATTTCGGTATCATCTTCGGAGTGAGTAAATGTGATTTTAGGGTGGTAGTAGCCTAACGCATTCAGGGCTTCTTTAATCATAGATTCCAAGCGGGATTGGAATCTTAGTGAAACCGAATACTCTTCTTCAGGGATCGCACTCAGATAAGCATCAACATTATCCTCAAGCGCTCCATCTAGCCCTTTGATTTCAAGGGAAACGTCAGCGAAAGCGAGCGTCGATGACAATAGAGTGCCAATCAGAACTGGTAAAGTTTTTCTTATCATGTTTAATTGGTGAAGAAGTTATCAATACGTTAATAAGTGAAAAGAAATAATACCGCTAAATAGGCATTGAGTCTGTAATAAATCCTGGAATAACACGGTCTAATTTAAAGACTTATTCAATATTGACCAACAGTTAATATGAACCCACGTTAAATAAAAGCCAGCGCGGTAAACGTATGCGAAAAGGAATATAACATGCTAAACAAACAACAACTGGTTTCTGCAGCAACCGCACTACCGGGAAATGCTGACCCAATTCGAATCACTGAGCGCCATTTCGTCAATCAAACCGACCTGCTCGATGCACCCACGGGCTCTCAACAAGAAGTCCTGTTTGGTATGGGGTGCTTCTGGGGAGCTGAGCGTTTGTTTTGGCAATTGGATGGCGTTATTTCAACATCCGTTGGTTACGCTGGCGGATACACAGTTAATCCCACTTATGAACAAGTATGTACTGGGCAAACCGGCCATACCGAGGTCGTTCGTGTCATATTTGATAGTGAACAAACCTCTCTAGCTCGAATACTTGAAACCTTTTGGGAGCGTCATGACCCAACTCAAGGGATGCGCCAAGGCAACGATTTAGGGACTCAGTACCGTTCTGCGATTTACACCTTCAGTGAAGAACAACAATCTATCGCTGAGCACTCTAAACGTGAATATCAACGAGCAATGACTGAATCTTTAGGCAACGAGATCACGACGGAAGTTCTGCCTGCTGGAAAATATTTTTTCGCAGAAACCTACCACCAGCAATACCTAGCTAAAAATCCGAATGGGTATTGCGGGTTGGGTGGAACAGGTGTGTGCTTCCCTCCACAATAAAGTGCCGTTCGGCATACCATCGTGAACGACACGCATTAAAAAAGGGCTTCCATCAGGAAGCCCTTTTCATTGTTAATCTATTCGGTGCAAGACAAATCGATAAAGCTCAGTTACACCGGCAACGCTGCAATGGTGCCGTTAACTTCTTTAAAAATAGTGAGCTTTTGTTTGTCTGAAACTTCAGGAAGTAGCACCTTGCCTTGGTCGAAGCGAAACTCTCCAACACCTTCAATAGCAAATTGGCCTTTGAACAGGACTTTAACGAAACGCGCCACCTGACGTGGACGGTAAGTAGAAAATTTTCTTAACATAATACAACCTCAATTCCATTTGAGTACTACAGTCACATACCTGAACAGCGTCGCTGTTCAAAGCACATTTAATCGCTAATTCCTTTAGCAAACAGCAAGATAATCTATTGTTCATCTTGATATTGATGCATTATACCTTTTTGTAACAAGCCTGCAACTTCTTTCTACGTCGTACGATAAAAAAGTTAAAGAGGCATTTTTCAAATTTCATATTATACTTCCTGTGCAAACCAATAAGCGGAACAAAAATATAATGAAAAACAAAACTCTACTGGCTTTTCTAGCCGCAGCCTCTCCACTCTTCGCCAATGCTCACAACCTATCAGTAGGCGCTACCCTGCCTGCCGTCGATGTGAGTAACTATGGTGAGATTGTTCTAAACGACGGAAATACTGGATATCAAGCTTGGGCAACCAATGATCTTCTAGGTAAAGTTCGCGTCGTTCAAGCTATCGCTGGCCGCAGCAGCTCTAAAGAGCTCAACGCACCACTGATGGCAGCCATTACCGCATCGAAATTCTCAGAAGACAGCTACCAAACCACCACTATCATCAACCAAGATGATGCGATTTGGGGTACTGGGTCTTTTGTTAAGTCCTCTGCCGAAAGCAGCAAAGAAGAATTTCCATGGTCTTCTATGGTCCTAGATGAAGACGGCGCCGTTGCGTCAACATGGGCTCTAAAAGAAGAAAGCTCAGCGATTATCGTTCAAGACAATCAAGGTAAAATCTTGTTTGTAAAAGAAGGTGCATTAAACGAATCAGAAGTCACTCAAGTCATTGAGTTGATTAAAGCGAGCCTTTAATAAGATATTCGCGTCTTTTTCGAGACCTAACCAAAGGATATTGTTATATTATAACAGTATCCTTTTTTTAATTCTGTGGTTAATCATCCTGATGTGGCAAAACACACCCAACAATGTGAAACGCAAAACAGGCTTCTTGCTTGGGCTTATGCTCATGTTAAGCGTGTTAGCCGCAACACACATTGTGGATATCGCACCAGAGCACCACACCTCACACCATTGTGAGCTGTTTTCGCTTAATCAGTTCATCACAGCGCACTCACTACCACAGATTCCAGAGTTCCATTCGGAATTTACTGTCGCTATCACAGAGTCAGTAACTTCACTACAGCGGCTATATTTCGCTTATTTGGCACGCTCACCTCCTGTAAATATCGCTTAATTACCACTACTTTTTAATTAACCTTTATTCAGGAAAAAACATGAAACCTACTTTTTTAGCCGTTGTTATCGGCATGACTGTCTCTACAAATGTTCTAGCTAACGAAGAATTCCGCTCTCATGATGCACACGTACATGGCCAAGTTGAAGTAAACATCGCGCAAGATGGGCAAGAATTGCTTGTTGAAGTAACAGCTCCAGGCGCAGATGTGGTTGGGTTTGAACATGCTCCAAAAACTGCAGAACAGAAGAAAGTGTTTGAACAGGCTATCGCACAATTAAACAAGCCAGAAGAGCTGTTTAGTTTTAACAATGCGAGTTGTACTCTGAAGTTCAAGTCAGTAGCAAACACCTTAGAAGGCGGTCATGACGACCATGAAGGCCATGACCATGCGGAACACGGTCATGGCGACCACAAAGACCATGATCACGCTGAACACGATCATGACGACCACAAAGACCATGACCACGCTGAACACGATCATGATGACCACAAAGACCATGACCACGCTGAGCACGATCATGATGACCACGAAGGTCACGACCACCACGATCATGAAGGCCACGATCACTCAGAAGGTGGCCACGGTGAGTTCACTGTTGAGTACCACTATGAATGTTCAGATGTTGCTAAGCTAGACACAGTTAGCACTCAGTGGTTCTCTAAGTTCAGCAACACTGAAAAAATGACGGTGAACCTACTAACAGACACAGCTCAAGTACAAGAAGTGCTTAACGCAGAGCGTATTAGTTTCCGATTCTAATCACTCCTAGATCGGATTAAACGTAAAATAAACAGCCAGGTAAGTCATCGCTTACTTGGCTGTTCAAATCGGTGTGTTCCTGGGAATTTATGTTTCAAATTACTGTCCAGTAGATACACCGCTTTAATTATTGGAGCTAGCATGTCTTCTGACAGTTCATCACTTGTGGTCAAACTCGAAAATATCAGCTTTCGTTGGAAGCCTGAATTACCACCAACGTTAGAGATCCCCTCTCTTCACATCCAAGCCCAAGAGCACCTTTTTATTAAAGGGCCAAGTGGTTGTGGAAAATCAACTTTGTTAGGGCTACTGACCGGAATCAACCAAGCTGAGCAAGGAGAAGTCTCTATCCTTGATCAAGACCTCACTCAGCTTACACCTCGTCAAAGAGATAAATTCAGAGCCGATCATATTGGTTATATTTTCCAACAATTTAACCTGCTTCCTTATCTATCAGTTATCGATAACGTGACGCTTCCTTGCCAGTTTTCACAGATACGTAAACAGCAAGTCGCTGAAAGCCAGAAAAGCTTACAAGAGACGGCTCGAGAGTTGTTACTCAGATTAAAACTACCTCAAGCTTTAATGGACAAGCCCGTTACCGAGTTAAGCATCGGTCAACAACAACGTGTTGCTGCCGCTCGTGCTTTGATCGGCCAACCCAAAATCATTATTGCCGACGAGCCAACCTCGGCTTTGGATCATGACAACCGAGAAGCTTTTATCGAACTGTTGTTAGAACAAGCCAACCAGGCAGGTTCTACTCTTATCTTTGTTAGCCATGATCCAACACTAGAAAAGTTGTTCACTCGAACCATAGATTTAAAAACCGTTAACCAAGCTAAGGTTGTCGTATGAAAGTAATTACTCACTTAGCCTTAAAAAGCGTACTCAACCGTAAAGCCACAGCCATTCTAACTATTCTCACTGTGGCTGTATCCGTCATTCTATTACTCGGTGTGGAACGTGTAAGAACCGAAGCTAAGAGCAGCTTCGCCAATACGATTTCAGGTACTGACCTTATCGTCGGTGGCCGCTCTGGTCAGGTAAACCTGCTGCTTTATTCCGTATTTAGAATCGGTAATGCGACCAACAACATCGACTGGAAAAGCTATGAAGAATTTAGCCAGCACAACGCTGTAAAGTGGGCGATCCCAATCTCATTGGGTGATTCACATAAAGGCTTCCGCGTAATGGGCACGAACCATAGCTACTTCGAGAATTATCGCTATGGAAGTAAGCAACCACTTACTTTTCAGCAAGGCAAAGAGTTTAATCAGCTATTTGACGTAGTGATTGGTGCCGACGTCGCGAAGAAGCTAGATTACAAAATAGGTGATCAAATCATTCTTGCGCACGGTATCAGTGATGTTGCGTTTAGCCGTCACGATAATCTGCCCTTCAAGATTGTGGGAATACTCGCGCCAACAGGAACACCAGTAGACAAAACCGTACACGTATCGCTAGAGGCAATCGAAGCAATTCATGTTGGCTGGGAATCAGGTGCCAACCTCGGGCACACACCGAATGCTGAAGCGCTAAAGCAACGTGACTTCCAACCGAAGCAGATTACCGCGATGATGGTTGGCCTTAAATCGAAGATCCAAACCTTCGCACTGCAACGAGAAATCAATAACTACCGCCAAGAACCTTTAAGCGCCATTATGCCGGGCATTGCGCTTCACGAATTGTGGGGAATGATGGCTGTAGCAGAACAAGCACTACTGATTGTTTCAGGGTTTGTTGTTGTCGCCGGATTATTGGGTATGCTCAGTAGCCTACTCACTAGCTTGCAAGAAAGGCGTCGAGAGATGGCTATCCTACGTGCGATGGGCGCAAGACCTCGTCATGTGTTTGGTTTACTGATCAGTGAAGCCAGTGCACTAACCTTCCTTGGCATTACATTAGGTGTTGCAGTGCTGTTTGCGCTGATCGCAGTGGTTGCTCCTATTGTGCAACAAAGTTATGGTATCAACATATCGATATCCGCAATCACACCGCATGAGTGGAAACTGCTTATGCTGGTACAAGTTGCCGGAATCATTATCGGCTTTATTCCCGCTTTCAGGGCTTACCGCCAGTCATTGTCTGATGGCATGACGATTCGAATCTAAAATAGGAACCTACGATGCAACGCAAATTCCTACTGATACTTGGGCTACTTCTGTTCCCATTTATCAGTACAGCTCACGCTGAAACCACTCAGAATGACGAATCGGTATTAACACTTGAATGGATTGATTTGATTCCAGAATCAGAACGTGCTCAGCTAGATTCATTTGGTATGCCGATGGTTGACCACAATAGTATGGACAAACCTCAACAATCGACACTTGGTGCTGTTCGCCCAGAGCTGAATGGCAGCACAGTGAAGATTCCTGGCTTTGTGATTCCATTGGAAGGTGATGAGAATATGATCACTGAGTTTCTGCTGGTACCGTACTTTGGCGCATGTATCCACGTGCCACCGCCGCCACCGAACCAAATCATCTACGTGAAGTTCCCGAAAGGTGCACCAATACAGCAGTTATGGGATGTGATCTATTTGGTCGGAACGCTGAAAACTGAGTCAATCAGCCATGACTTAGCGCAAACCGGTTATCTTATTGAAGGTACTGCGATTGAAGAGTATGACGACATGTAGTCATTAGAAGGGTGGCTCAAGGATGAGCTGCCGTCACTGAACGAGTGTGATCATTCAATAACAGTTTAATAACGATAATTTTCTTCTGAATTACGCGATGTAATTAGATAAGTAAGCTAGAACAGCGACATAAGTCGCGAGTAATAACCCTATACTAAGCTGTTTCTTCAGCTTGTTATCATTGGCTTGATTCATAACTCCTCCTTGAGAATTACAACAAATTTAACATTTTATTATCACTAGCAAAAGTAAAATTTTGTTGAAACCTTCAACTCTGCACGCAAAATCTAGCCACCAATAAGATAAAGAGTTACATTTTAGACAGTTATACCAATCACAATAAGTAAGTGTTCAGAAATAGCGTAGAAAAAAGGCTTGAGAACCAGGCGGAGCTTTTTGATAAGTGGTTATTCTACAATCAAAAGTTCTAACGCCGTTATCGAGCGTTTTAACAAGCTAGAGCGAGCAATTATTTACTACGATTGGTCTTGAGTCGTCTCCTAACGGTACTCTTATGTCAGAAACCAAACAGCCAGTGATCATTGAGCATGCTAGCGATACACAGCAAAAGCATGAGAAAAAGCCTCATATTGCCGACAGTGCCAGCAGAATGCTGCACATCGCACAAAGCTTCGGCCTCGATTTCTTAATTAGTCATAGTGCCAAGCCAAAGGATAAAGCTGAGAGTACGCTTATCGAACGGGCACTATTGCGAGAGAAAAAACGTAGAGAGCTTCGCCAAAAGAACCTAGAACAGATTCTAAAGTTGGCGCACTCTTCATGTAAGGATGAAGCGGCTGGAGACCCGGATCAGGACTGGCTATACCGTTTCTTCGACATGGCACAAGAGATCCACAATACATCGATGCAGAGGCTATGGGCTCAAGTACTGAAACGAGAAGTCACCAACCCAGGCTCGACGTCGATGAAGGCACTGCAAATCTTAAAAGACATGACGCCAAAGGAAGCACTGACCTTACAAAGAGCAGCTTCATTAGGCTGCAGTTTTGGTAGCGATAACAGCAGAAAGCTCTTACTCGGCTTTAAATCTCATGCTGGGCTATTCAACTTTGGCAAAAGGGACACCACCAACACCATCAACCTTGGTGGGCACAACCTGCCCTACTCCAGCTTGCTCCACTTGATAGAGCTCGGGATTATTCTGGGCACAGAATTAGAATCCGGAGAGATTGATTTCGATCCAGCCCTGCACCTAACCTATCAAGGTAAGAGCATGTCACTGGCACCATTATCAAAAGGCGTGAAGCTGGTTTACTACCGATTCAGCCCTACAGGCAATGAGCTTTGTACCTTGCTCGGTAACAAGCCAAACACGCAGTATTACGATCAACTGATTGCACTATTGAGCCAGAAATTCACAGTACAGACAGAAGTGAAAAGCAGCGTGAATTACACCGTCTAGACACTCTACGGAGCTAAAATAGACGATGTAAGAAGTGAAGTATTAAGAGGAATAAAGAGAATCTAGGGGATAGGTTTCTTGTCTCGGTAAACCAAGGCTGTACTACTTATCAGTCATGAATAAGTCGATAAGTAAGTGAACAGCCTTAGTCGTACCAACGATCTCAATTGGCTAAAATATTTCGCTTCTCCAACGCATCAATACACAGTTCGACCAATTCATCGAGTGTCTTCTCACCTGCAGGTAGATCAATCTCAGGGTTCTGAGGCGCTTCGTACACTGAACTAATACCTGTAAAGTTCGGGATCTCTCCGGCACGTGCTTTCTTATACAGACCTTTAGGATCACGCTGTTCGCAAACCTCTAATGGCGTATTGACGAACACCTCAAGAAACTCACCTTCCGGCAATAAATCTCTCACGAGTTGCCTTTCAGCTTGATGCGGAGAAATAAAGGCTGACAACACGATCAAGCCTGCATCTGCCATCAATTTAGCAAGCTCACCAATACGACGGATGTTCTCTCGACGATCTTGCTCAGAGAAGCCAAGGTCACTACATAATCCATGACGCA
This sequence comes from Vibrio sp. 10N.222.55.A1, assembly GCF_041473835.1. Classification (NCBI taxonomy): domain Bacteria; kingdom Pseudomonadati; phylum Pseudomonadota; class Gammaproteobacteria; order Vibrionales; family Vibrionaceae; genus Vibrio; species Vibrio sp. 10N.222.55.A1. The sequence continues at coordinate 56,261 of NZ_JBFRSX010000042.1, forward strand.
CATTGTCGCCATCCAATAAATAAGTATGGTAACCAATCTGTGCCAAGCGATTTTCTAATGCTCCAGCGACTGTCGATTTACCAGAACCAGACAACCCCGTGAACCAGAGCACGGCTGGCTTTTGTGATTTCAGATCCGCGCGAAATGTTTTATCAATCGAGTGTTGATGCCACACAACATTCTCATCTTTGGGTTTGAGTACTGCGGTCATAATTAGTCCTTTAAATAAACAGCATTAAAATGGGAAAAAATAAGGAATTAGGGTCAGCACCAAGCCCGAATATACAATCGAGATTGGTATGCCGATACGTAGGTAATCCGTTAAATGGTAATTACCTACGCTATAAACAAGTAAGTTGGTTTGATAACCGTATGGAGATATAAAACTGGCACTGGCACCAAACAGTACCGCCATGATGAACGGCATAGGGTCAACGCCATAACCTACTGCCATACTGTAGCCAATCGGAAATGAGAGTGCTGCAGCCGCATTATTGGTCACCAGCTCTGTCAAAACCAAAGTCATAAAGTAGGTAGCAACTAACGCACCGAATACGCCCCAGCCATTAAACGCCTCCATAAACATCAGCCCCATCCGCTCAGATAAACCCGATGAAATCATCAGTTGAGCAATAGAAAGTGCAGAGCCCACGATCACCACAATGTCGACTGGGAAACGGCGGCGGAGCTCACCCAGTTGCACCACGCCAAATGCCACCAGCAACAGTAGAAAACCAGCTAAGCCTTTGATAATAGGTACTGCATCGATAAGGGCTAAACCAATCACGCTAGCAAAGCCGAGCAACACGAACGTCGATTTGTCGGCATCAAGCTTGGCACTCGAATCTAAGTCATTCATCAACACAAACTCTTTGTTGTGTTGTTGGCGCTGTTCTTCAAAGCGTTTACCTGGAACCAAAATCAAGGTATCACCAGCGGTCAATGTGATATTCCCTAGCCCACCTTCTAGGCGTTCATGGCCACGACGAATAGCAACCACAACCGCATCGAAACGATCTCTAAATTGGCTGGTTTTCAGGGTTTTGTTACAGAAGCTTGCCGACGAACTCACCACCACTTCAACAAAGCTCTGGCCATTCAAATGATGCTGACCAAACAGGGTTAAACCTTGGATTTCTTGCAGTGTTGCAACACTCTCTACATCACCACAAAACAGCAATCGGTCGCGAGCTTGAAGAATAAAATCAGGGTCAATAGATGCGGTGGTCTTACCGTCTCGAATCACTTCCGCTAAGAACAGTTTTCTCAATGCTCTGAGGTTGTTTTCACTTACGCTGCGACCAACTAACGGTGAGCCCGGCTCCACTCTGGCTTCTAAAAAGTAAGGCAGATCATCTTGAGAACCATCATCGTAGCTGGGTAAAAAATAGCTAAGAGGAATAAGGATCAACACGCCGCCGATCAAAACAGCTAAACCGATCAAGGTGGGTGTGAAAAAGTTTAAGCTCGGCAATCCGGCATCTTCAACAAAGCTATTGATGATCAAGTTGGTTGATGTGCCGATCAATGTCAGGGTGCCACCTAAAATGGCAGCGTATGACAAAGGGATAAGTAACTTAGATGGCGCGTGCTGTTGATTACGTTTGATCGCACCGATCAAAGAAACCACCACTGCCGTGTTATTGGTAAAAGAAGAAAGTAACGCTGTGGAAATACCCAACTTCGCAACCACGGTGCCTAGCCTACCTTCAGAGATATTGCGGCTAACCCAACTGATTAAGCGAGTTTTCTCCAACGCACTTGATGCGAGGATAAGAAGAATTAAAGTCAGTAACGAGGAGTTAGTGAAGTTATTGGCTAAGCTCGACAAGTCGATCATGCCAGCCATAAAAGCAATAAACGCCGCGCCAGCAAATATAAAGCTTGGCTTAATACGGGTAACGAGCAGGCAAGTAATGATGCCGAGCAAAATCGCTAATACAAATCCTTGTTGCCACATATACCCGTCCTTTATGGCGGAAACGATCGGTTTCCGCCTAATTCAATAAGCTGTTACTTGGTCGTTTATGACTTCAGTAGTTGGCTTAGATCTTTGGCATCCCAATGAGGGAAATGTTTGCGAACCAATGCGTTGAACTCAAGTTCAAATGCAGAGAAGTTACCGACTTGCTGTTCAACAGAGTCCAAACGGTCTCGAATCAAACCCGCACCAACCGTCACGTTGGTTAGACGGTCGATAACGATGAAGCCACCGGTATCCGCACTCTCACGGTATTTATCCAATGCAACAGTCTCGTTCAAAGACCATTCACACAAGCCAATACCATTCAGTGGTAACTCATCGACAGCGTGGGTCGACAGGTTGTTGATGTCATATTGGTGGCGAACTGTTTCAACCTGACCGACGGTTTTCTTGCCTGCGATCTTGATGTCGTAAGCTTTGCCCGGTTGCAATGGTTGCTCTGTCATCCACACGATGTCAGCCAATACGTGGTTAGTGGATTCAATCTGCGCGTTTTCTAGCACAATCAAATCACCACGACTGATATCAATCTCATCTTCAAGGGTCAGTGTTACTGCCAAGCCCGCTTGCGCAGACTCCAAATCACCATCAAAAGTTACAATGCGTGCAACCTTAGAGGTTTTACCCGACGGCAGCGCCTTGATTTCATCACCGACACTGACACGGCCAGAGGCAACGGTGCCAGCAAAACCGCGGAAGTCTAAGTTAGGACGATTGACGTACTGAACTGGGAATCGGAATTCACCTGCCGAACGCTTTTGGTCAATGTCGACGTTCTCTAACACTTCTAGCAGAGATGGGCCTTCGAACCATGCAAGCTCTTTACTTGGTGCAGCAACGTTGATGCCTTCAAGCGCCGATACTGGCAAGATCTGAATATTGGTTTCGCCTTCTAGGTTTTCTGCAAACTCTAGATACTGATCGCGAATCTCTTCAAAACGATCTTGTGAATACTCCACAAGATCCATCTTGTTTACAGCAACGATGAAATGCTTCAAACCAAGCAGGTTAGAGATAAACGAGTGACGACGTGTTTGATCCAGAACGCCCTTACGAGCATCAATCAAGATCACCGCCAGATCACACGTTGAAGCGCCTGTTGCCATGTTGCGCGTATACTGCTCATGCCCAGGAGTATCAGCAATAATGAACTTACGTTTTTGAGTCGAGAAGTAGCGGTAAGCCACATCGATCGTGATCCCTTGCTCACGCTCAGCCTGCAGACCATCAACAAGCAGTGCCAAATCAGGTTTCTCACCTGTCGTTCCCACTCGTTGGCTATCCGAGTGAACCGCCGCTAGCTGATCTTCATAAATCTGTTTTGTATCATGGAGTAAGCGACCGATTAGCGTACTTTTACCGTCATCTACCGAGCCACAAGTTAAAAATCTAAGCATAGATTTATGCTGATGCTGACTTAGATAACCTTCAATCCCTAGTTCAGCCAATTCGGCTTCTACTGCACTATTCATTTTTCTTTCCTTAGATTCTTAGAAATAACCTTGGCGCTTTTTCAGCTCCATAGAGCCCGACTGATCATGGTCAATCGCTCGACCTTGACGCTCACTAGACGTCGCCACCAGCATCTCTTCAATAATGCCCGTTAGCGTATTCGCCTCAGATTCAACCGCTCCGGTTAATGGGTAACAGCCTAAAGTACGAAAACGAACGCTTTTCTCTTCAATCACTTCACCTTCTTGCAGCTCCATACGGTCATCATCAACCATGATCAGCATGCCATCACGCTCAACTACAGGGCGTTTGTCTGAAAGGTAAAGTGGAACAATATCGATGCTCTCTAGATAGATGTATTGCCAGATATCGAGCTCAGTCCAATTAGATAGCGGGAAGACACGAATGCTTTCGCCCTTATTAACCTGACCGTTGTAGGTGTGCCAAAGCTCTGGACGCTGGTTTTTTGGATCCCACGTATGGTTCTTATCACGGAAAGAATAAACACGTTCTTTCGCACGAGATTTTTCTTCATCACGACGCGCACCACCAAAAGCCGCATCGAACCCATACTTGTTTAACGCCTGCTTAAGGCCCTGTGTTTTCATGATGTCAGTGTGCTTCGAAGAACCATGTACAAATGGGCTACAACCCATCTCAATACCTTCTGGGTTCTTATGTACTAAAAGGTCGAAGCCGTACTTTTTAGCCGTACGATCACGAAACTCAATCATCTCGCGGAATTTCCAATCCGTATCTACATGCAATAACGGGAATGGAATCTTGCCTGGATAAAACGCTTTGCGAGCTAAATGAAGCATCACAGAAGAATCTTTTCCGATGGAGTACATCATCACTGGGTTATCAAACTCAGCCGCTACTTCACGGATAATATGAATACTTTCCGCTTCGAGCTGTTTTAGGTGGGTTAAACGTTCTTGGTCCATTTCAGTGCTTCCTTTAAGGCTCGCGTTACGAGCAATTCATTACTTGGTCTTGCCAAGCAAGGGATTTAACTCATCCACTTGAGTGAATGGGAGTATTGGCACTAGAAGAAAACAGAAGCTTCGTTTTGAGCTATCCTTGCTATTCATCTGCCTGATACGTCCTTGATATAGGCATTATGACGAGCCTCTCATATTACTGGAAATTCTAAAATTTCATTTTTTATTCGAAAAGCTGATAAGGGATTGAATTTACCGATAAGCAGGTGAAATGAATGGACTAATATTATCGATATCAGTTGCACATCGATTAATCAGGTTTGGGAGGCGTCTTGCAGAACACCATAAAGTAATCGATCTAAGTCACGAATTGACATTCGTTGTAATCATTGTTTCATTCGGTTTTGTTACATTACGCAACGAATTTTCTACTATCCACTTTGGAGCTACAAAATGAAAGTTGCAATGAAACCTTTGTCATTGGCTGTACTTGCGGGTCTTGGTTTGACTTTAGCAGGCTGCACAACAACACCAGATACCGATGAAGTGATTAAATTACGTGTCGTAGAAACGACGGATATCCATACCAACCTAATGGATTACGACTACTACAAAGACAAGCCATCGAAAAAAATTGGCTTAGCACGTACTGCAACTCTAGTAAAAGAAGCTCAAAGCGAAGTAACCAACAGCGTATTAGTTGATAACGGTGACTTGCTGCAAGGTAGCCCAATGGGTGACTACATGGCAGACAAAGGCATCGAAGTAGGCGAAGTTCACCCTGCATACAAAGCTATGAACCAGCTAAGCTACGACGCTGCAAACCTAGGTAACCACGAATTCAACTACGGTCTTGATTTCCTAGAAGAGTCAATCAACGACGCTGATTTCCCGTACATCAGTGCTAACGTTTACGACGCAAAAACCAAAGAACACTACTTCACACCTTACATCATCAAGACGCACACGTTAGAAGATACTGCAGGCGTAGAGCATGAAGTAAAAGTCGGCTACATCGGTTTCGTTCCACCACAAATCATGACGTGGGATAAGAAGAACCTTGAAGGTAAAGTAATCGCTCGCGATATCATTGAGACAGCTAACGAGTTAGTGCCTCAAATGAAAGCGGAAGGCGCTGAAGTTATCGTTGCTATCCCTCACTCAGGCGTATCAACGGACCCATACAGAAATGGCGAAGAGAACTCAACGTTCTACCTATCTGAAGTAGACGGCATAGATGCAATCGCATTCGGCCACTCTCACGCAGTGTTCCCAGGTAAAGGTTTTGATGACATTCAAGGCATCGACAACGAAACTGGCACAATGAACGGCGTTGCAGCAGTAATGCCAGGTCGTTGGGGTAGCCACGTTGGTGTTATGGACCTAACACTTGCACAAAAAGACGGTAAGTGGGAAGTAGTAAAAGGCCAATCAGAAGCACGCCCTATCTACGACAAGATCGAGAAGAAATCACTTGCAGATGCTGATGAAGGCATCGTAACAGCACTAGAAAAAGACCACGCAGGTACTCGTGAGTTTGTTAACCAACCAATTGGTAAAGCAGACGACGTGATGTACAGCTTCCTGTCTCTAGTACAAGACGATCCAACAGTGCAGATTGTTAACCTTGCACAGAAAGATTACGTTGAACAGTTCATCCAAGGTGACCCAGACCTAGACGGTACACCAGTACTTTCTGCTGCTGCGCCATTCAAAGCCGGTGGCCGTAAGAATGACCCAGCGAACTTCACTGAGGTTGAATCTGGCCAACTGACATTCCGTAACGCGGCTGACTTATACCTTTACCCGAACACGCTAGTTGCAATGAAGGTAACAGGTCACGAAGTAAAAGAGTGGCTTGAGTGTTCTGCTGGCCAATTCAACCAAATCGATGTGAACTCAACAGCACCACAACAGCTGATTGAGTGGGATAACTTCCGTACTTACAACTTCGATGTTATCGACGGTGTGGATTACCAAATCGACGTAACTCAGCCTGCGAAATACGATGCAAACTGTAAAGTCGTTAACCCTGATTCTCAGCGTATTGTTGGCCTAACTTACCAAGGTAAGCCAATCGACATGAAGCAAGACTTCCTGATCGCAACCAACAACTACCGAGCTTACAGCGCTAAATTCCCAGGCACAGGTGAAGACTTCATCGCATTTGATGCACCAGATGAGAACCGTACTGTACTGGCGAACTACATCTCTCGCGTAAGCAAAGAGCAAGGCCAAGTGAGCCCAACAGCTGACAACAACTGGTCATTCGCACCAATCAAAACGGATAAAAAGCTAGATATCCGCTTTGAAACGTCGCCAAGTGAGAAAGCGGTACAGTTCATTAAAGAGAAGGGTCAATACCCAATGAAACGTGTTGCCACTGACGATGTTGGTTTCGGCGTTTACCAAATTGATCTAACTAAATAGATTACTCTAGTAATCAATAGTTAACCTTCTAAAAGGCTGAGTTTAACGACTCAGCCTTTTTCTTTTCTTATCTAAATTCTTAGTGTAAGGCCTCAGCTTTCGAAGCTTAAACTCCTGCTCATTCTTCGCCTAATATCGCACACCTCAAATCACCTATTGAATCCAATCAACGTAAAAAAGCAGCAATTCGCTGTAAGTTTTTCTGAGCTCCTCCTGTCTATTTAATTTACTACACTCAATGAATGGCCGGTAAGCCATTCATCTATAGGATAGATAAGGACATTTGATGGGCACCGTCGAGAGCATTCAAGCATGGTTACATTCAGGGGAGGAGTCGCTGCTATGGCTGATGCTTGGCATTATCGCGCTTTCTTACCTGCTTGAAGATCTGGCAATCGTGACGGCCGCTGGTTTAGCGACTCAAGCACTCATCCCACCGCAATATGCGTTACTTGCAATTTTCATTGGCATTGCCACTGGTGATCTTGGTCTTTATTACCTTGGTAAATCAGGACGTTACTTCCGAGGCGTTCGATATAAAGCCCTCACCAATAAGTACTTTCGTTCGCTTCGTACCAAATTACGCCAAAACGCATTCAGCAGCCTTTTTGTTATCCGCTTTATTCCTGGGCTACGCACCGTTGGTTTTACTCTGAGTGGCTTTTTCGCCATCCCACTGCCTACTTTCTTATTTGCCGTCATCGGCGCAACTGCGCTCTGGACTGGCATTGTCTTCTCTGCCATCTACTATTTAGGGACATCAGCCTGGCTGCAAGCCTCTGAATATCAATGGATCATCATCCCGTGTGCCATCGTTTTGCTGTTTATCGGCAATCGATTAATGAATAAAACCTACTCTAGAGGGCTATCATGAGTTCACCGCAAGATATTCGCATCATTCCCGCACATCAAATTAATGCAGGTATGCCTCTGCTTGAAAAAGATACCGTGCGAAGTGTCTCTCCTTATGAGTTTCTTCCGACTTGGTTCTTCTACACGCCAGTGGTCATTCAAAGCCTGATGCAAGGGTTACGGCACTTTGACTGGGCGCTGCCGCTCATCGCCAATCCAAGCATTAAGTTAAGCGGCATGGTAGGCGAATCAAAACATGAGATATTGAGCCTTGCCGGATCTTCAAGTCAGCGTTGGATCTCACCGTTTATAACCCTAACCAAAACGGATCTCGGCAGTAAAAAACAAGCCGAAGACGCACGCAGCGCACTCATACAAACGGATCTTGATTTCCCTATCGTGGCTAAGCCGGATCTTGGCTGTCGAGGTGTTGGCGTTAAGCTGATCAACAACCAAGTTCAACTTGAGCAATATGTCGAATCTTTCCCAAATAATGCTCGCTTTCTACTGCAAAAAAAGGCGCCTTATCAAGCCGAAGCGGGTGTTTTCTACGTTCGTTACCCAAATAAAAAGCAAGGTGAGATCATCTCGATCACACTCAAATATGCGCCAATGGTGATGGGTGATGGCAAGTCGACACTCAAGCAGTTAATTGAAAACAGCCCGCGCGCTGGGCAACTCAGCCACCTGTATCTACCAAGGCATGAAGATAAATTGGATCAAGTGCTCGCAGAGGGTGAAGAGTTCCAACTCGCGTTTGCAGGCAGCCATAGCCGTGGCTGTATCTTCCGAGACGGTAATCAATACATCACTCAGGCTCTAACAGAACGCTTAGACGAGATATTCGACGACTTCGATGGCTTTCACTTTGGTCGACTCGACGTCAAGTTTAAAGACATGTACAGCCTAATGAACGGTGAGGATTTCACGATTCTTGAGGTCAATGGCGCAAGCAGTGAGGCTGGACATATCTGGGATCGCAACACCCCATTACGAGAGATATTTTCTACGCTACTCCTGCAATATCGCATTCTTTTTGATATTGGCGCTCAGCAAAAACAACGAGGCCACCAATCCCCTTCTTTCAAGAGCTTATTTGCGGCGTGGCAAGAAGAGCGACGTCTTGTTCAACAATATCCGACTACCGACTAACTTTGCACGAGGATCATGAATGAACCCCATAGCCCAACCGAGCGCCCTTACTTCTTTCTCTCCTAGTATCAAGGGAGCGGTAGAGATATTGAATCAGGGTCTAGAGTTTTTGTTAGCGATTTCTGACAGCGATTACCTGACACGAGCAAAGCCACACGTTACAAGCTCTATCGGTGAACATACTCGTCACACACTGGATCTTTTTCACGCCTTGATTTTAAAAGAGGATGAGACCGTTGATTACAACACTCGTCGTCGTGGTCATCCTGTCGAATACGACCGCTCTATTGCAGTCAAAGAGATCCACTATGTGATCAACTGGCTTGAACGATTAGACCGTCGAGATCTCGAAGCGCCTATCATGATCCAAACCGAGGTTTCGATGGATGCTCAAGTGTTCGCAAGCCTGCCTTCAACGCTCGAAAGAGAGGTCACCTTTGCCGCACTGCATGCCAATCATCATTACGCGATGATCAAGGTGATCACCACCTTCCTAGACGTCGAGACCTGCAACACCTTGGGTTATGCCCCAACCACCAACAGCTATCTGAGGGAGCAATAATCATGTGTTCAGTATCTTGGCTGCTTGAAGAGAATGGTTATCAGGTCTTTTTTAATCGTGATGAACAAAAGACGCGAGCACTGGCAATGCCACCCAGACAATATCGAGTCAACGGTGTCGATATCATTATGCCACTCGACCCAACTGGCGGCGGTAGCTGGATAAGTATTAATGAGTTCGGGCTTTCGCTATGCCTACTCAATAACTATCAAGGCACAGTGCCCGTTGGTCCTTTAGTAAGCCGCGGTTTGCTACTTAAAAACCTATCATCGAGTCGTAATATCAGTCAGCTATCTGAAGCGTTTCACAAGCTAGACCTACACTCTTTTGCCCCATTTACCTTGCTAGCTTTCGCGCCCAATCTAACCCAACACAATGGTCTGGTTATCGCCTACATGTGGGATGGTATTCAACAGAAAATAGTCGACACTGATTCTCCACTCTTCTCATCCGGTGTTGATTTAGAGCGAGTGCAAGCCTACCGACAAGCAAAATATGATCAGCTCATGGCGGCAGGTAAGAATCAACGGAACTTACTGATGTTCCACTCTCACCATCACAATGAGCAACCTCATTTAGCGACCTGTATGCATCGCGAAGACGCACATACCGTGAGCTTTACACACTTACGTAACCTGCATGGTCAAGCCTCTATGTTTTATGCACCCGGCTCACCATGCGAACCCATTAAACCATGTCAGATAAATCAGCAGCGCTTTACCTTTGATTTATCACCCGCAATCAATCTATAGATGGAGTCCATCATGAGAAAACTATTCACCATGGTTCTGCTACTTGTTAGCCCGTACGTATTTGCCGCCGATGAAATCTATACCGGCTTCTTTAGCAGTAAGGCACTCGATGGCTACGATACCGTGGCTTATTTCACGTCTGGGAAGCCTGTTGAAGGGAGCAAGAAGTTCAGCACAGAGTACAAAGGCGCGGACTGGTATTTCTCTTCTGAAAAGAATCTGACTTTATTTGTTAATAATCCTGAAAAATATGCCCCTCAATATGGTGGTTATTGCGCATGGGCCGTTTCTGCCAAAAACGACTTCGCACCAGGTGACCCACAGTATTGGACCATAGTTGATGACAAACTTTATCTTAACTACGACCAAGAGATTAAGCAGCGCTGGGAACAAGACCAAGCACAGCATATTCAACAAGCCGATAAAGTTTGGCCGCAACTGATTAAGTAAGGTAATTTCATTATGATTGATAGTCCTTTTCGTTTACCACGTTACACGCCTTTTGGTTTAGGTGAGTCTGTTGTCGAGTGGGCAACTGGGCTATCTAAGCTAGACCGACTCTACCAAGATCGTAAAAACGAGTTATCTAGCTTCGAATTCATGAATTACACTCTGTCGGCGCTCAATATCGACTACTCGGTTGCATCGGGAAGCACGGAAAACATCCCGGAAGAAGGGCCTGTCGTGATTGTGGCGAACCACCCGCTTGGCGCCATCGAAGGCGTGATCCTTGCCGATCTCGTAGGATCAGTAAGAAAGGATGTGAAGGTGCTGGCCAATGAGTTACTTAAGCGCCTGCCTGAACTGGATGATCTTTTCATCGGTGTCGATGTCTTTAACAGTAAAGAATCGAAACGCACCAATGCCAAAGCGATTCGAGATGCCAATCGTCATTTGGCTGATGGTGGACTATTGATTGTATTCCCAGCAGGTGAAGTATCAAGCTACCGTAAAGGGGCAAAAACACTGACAGACATCGAGTGGAGCAAGTCGGTAGCGAAATTCGTCAAACGTCACCAAGCCACCACGGTACCTATCTTTATCAATGGCAAGAACAGTGAGCTTTTCTATCAAGCGGGTCGTGTTCATCCACTGTTGAGAACCGCTCTACTCGGGCGTGAACTTCTTAATAAACAAGCGACAACTATCTCTATCTCGATTGGCTCATCGATTCCGTATTCAGAGATAAAATCGTTTGAAAAAGAGATGGATATCGTCAACTACCTACGACTTAATACCTATCTAATGAGTCAACAAGATAGTCCGAACACGCCAATCCACGCGCCCTCTTTCGATACCCAAGTGATAGCGCCTATTCCACCAGAAGTCTTATCAATAGAGATAGACTCACTCCCTGAAGAGATGAAACTGCTCGAGCAAGGGAACTTTGAGGTCTACTGCACACCAAGCCAATCCATTCCTAACTTAATGCGCGAGATTGGTCGAGTAAGAGAAGAAAGCTTTAGAGAAGTCGGAGAAGGCAGCGGGCTGGCCTGTGATTTAGATGAGTATGACCTTTACTACCATCAACTGTTTGTGTGGAATAAAACCAAGGCAGAACTGGTTGGCGCGTATCGACTCGGTATGGTCGACAAACTCATCGCTGAGCACGGGCTTGATCAGCTTTACTCTCGTAGCCTGTTTAACTACAACCAAGAATTCATTGATACTCTAGAAAACAGCATTGAGCTTGGGCGATCGGTAGTAAGTAAACCTTACCAAAAGAGCCTGAACTCACTGTTACTATTGTGGAAAGGCATTGCGACCTTTGTGTCTCGTCACCCTCAATATACCCATCTGTTCGGCCCAGTCAGTATCAGCAATGATTACAGCCACAATGCGCGTCTGTTGATCGCGACCACGTTATCAATCCACCATTATGATGAGGAAAAGGCGAATTTGGTTTCACCTTCGTCACCACTCAATACCAGCAGTCATGTGTTCTGGCAAAATCACCTGCTCTCTTCACTGGCGAGTGTGCCTCTGCTCTCTAAAGTGTTAGCACGCATGGAGCAAGGTAAAGGCCTGCCGGTACTGCTGCGCCAATATCTAGGGATGAACGGTAAACTGGTGTGTTTTAATGTCGACCCATCGTTTAATGATGCCTTGGATGGCTTGATTGTGGTGAACCTTAAAAAGGTACCACTGAAGACTCTGGGTAAATACATGGGCAGAGAGCTTGCTCAAGATTACCTAGAGCAACACGCACGCCGCTGATTTATCCCGCTCTGTACCTCTCTCCAAATAAGTGCGATGATTTCGGCACTTATTTGGGTTAGGTTATTTTCATGCACACCTCTTTTATCGAACAACTACAAAGCTTCGACTTCTCTGAAAGCCAGATTGAATCTCTAGTTGCTGTCGCCAAGCCACTTGAGTTGCCAACCAGACACATCTTGATCAATCAAGGTGAGATGGCGAGTTCAATCTACTTTGTACTTGAAGGCTTGTGCCATGCCTGCTACCTCACTGATGATGGTAAGCAATACAGTAAAGAGTTCTATTGGGAACAAGATTGGATCATCGGCTTTGAGAGTCTGATAAAAAGCCAAGCGTCCCCTTACCTATTAGAAACGCTGACTCCCATCACCATGTTAGAGCTGCCAATGAATGCGGTTATCGAGTGGCGTGCATCAAATAATCCTTTGTATTTAAAGCTGTTAGAAACACAGCTGATGCATAAGGAAAACAAAGAACGCTTCATGCTGCTCTATACACCAGAGCAACGTTATCAGCTGTTCTGCGAGCACTATCCCGACCTTGAGCAGCGCTTAAATGACAATCAAATTGCCGCTTATCTAGGAATCACCGCAATCAGCCTGAGCAGAATTAAAGGTCGAATTAACAATAGTTAATGCCAACAATCATCACGCATAGTACATTCAGAGCATCGATAATCTCTGGATGTAAACATGATCACTTGGCACTCAATTCCTTTTTCTGAACTCTCAACACAACAGCTTTATCAACTACTTAAATTAAGAGTCGATGTATTTGTGGTCGAGCAGACTTGTCCTTATCCAGAGCTGGACGGTAAAGATACACTCGCGGGTGTTGAGCACCTGCTTGGCTATGCTGATGAAGAGTTGGTAGCGTGTGCACGTTTATTACCACCAGGTACCTCTTACGACAACACCAGCATCGGTCGAGTCGCAACCAAGCAATCGGCAAGAGGTGGTGGCTTGGGGCATCAATTAATCAAAGAAGCATTAACACGCTGCGAGGCTCTTTGGCCAAATACGGCCATTGATATTGGCGCGCAGCAACACCTAGAAAACTTCTATGCGAGCCACGGCTTCAACACCATCTCGGATATGTATCTCGAAGATGACATTCCTCATATAGACATGAGATTAGAAAAATAATGACGAATATCACTGCCGGTATTCTATTGTTGGTTGCAGGTAACTTGTTTGCCTCGCTTTCCGACGTAGCGGTAAAGCTGTTAAATGGCGAAGTACCGCCCTTACAGTATATTTTTTTCCGACAGTTGATATCTCTGGTCATCATCACCCCTTTGTGGCTACAGCAGAAAAAAGAACAACGGCGCTTACAGCAGGCTAAGGTAACCTTCATTCGAGGTCAGTTAATTCTGATCGGCAGTGGGTGCATGGTGGTCGCGATCACTCACTTGTCTTTGGCAACCGCCAACGCAGTATTTTATGTCGCGCCTTTACTGATGTTGCCGCTCTCAATGTTGCTATTGAAAGAGCAACCGGCACTCGGCAAGGTTATCGGCACAACCATAGGTTTTATTGGTGCATTGATTGTCTTGAGGCCATCACAATTTCATTGGGCGGCACTGTTTGCTTTGGGGACAGCACTCACCCTAGCACTATTTAATGTACTCGTAAGAAAGCTTCCTAGTGAGCAAACGGTGGTCACTACGCTGTGGTGGACAACCTTATTCTCTATTCCAGCCTCATTAGTACTGTGCTTCTTATACTGGCAGCCAGTGTCTGTGGAGCATTTGGGATACATAGCCCTGAGTGCGACGCTAATCTTAAGTTACAACGGCCTTGCGGTTGCTGCCTATCAAAAAGCACACTCTAGCCAAATTGCCTTGGCTGAGTATTCAGGATTGGTGTTTGTCGCGCTAATAGGTGCAATATGGTTCGATGAGATTCCGGATACATTAACCTTTATCGGAATCATGCTTATCATCTTGCCACTCGCCCCTTTCAAGCGACCAAAAAAAAGAGCTAATGCTTAGCTCTTTTCTATCGTTTATCTGTGTCTGGTGAAGCGCTTTAACTCAGGCTCACTATTCATCTACTTACTGCGACCAAAGCCACCATCGGATAAGCGGAAGAACATCACCGAAGTGTCGCCTTTCTCTAGCTGAAGAATGTCCAACTGCCCAGTTTCAGCAAGTTTGAAACGAACCAGCTGGCCTTTACGAATCTGACTGAGCGGCTTATCTGCACCTTCAATTCGCACTAACGCATTCAAGTCAGACAATGGCAAATCGTTGTTTCGAAAAACCTGCGCTAACGTATCCCCTTGCTTAACAAGGTACTCCTGCCAATTTTTGTTACTCGGTTCTAATGAGCTGTTCTTGGCATTTTGCTGTTCGCTTAAGCCGACGGTGTTTATTTCAAGCTCAACGCGCGATGTTGTTGGAGCTGTGTCTACTTTAGGTTCTGGTAGCGGCACAAAAAGTAATATCAGTACGATCGGAGAAATCACCATCAACAGTCTTTGGTGTAACTTCGGCAATGAACCCCAAGTTTGCGCTGTCGAGGTTTTCATTTTCTTCACATCGATCGAACTCAATTTCTCTTTGACCTGATTCAGTCGATCCTTGAATTCTGCTAAGTGGTCAACTTTCTGTTTTTTCTTTTGACGACGATTCATACCACTGCGTCCTATACATTGAATAACTACAGTATAAAAACCAAAGTACCAACAGTATAGATCTTTCCGTCACAACAAGGCCCAAAGCGAGAAAATTGACATGGCTGTGATTTGGGCACGGTAAAGCGCAAGTGATCAGGGACTAGCCGTTTCTTCACGCTGCTAATACTGGTATTCTTACCCTTTTCGTACTGACAAAAAGAGTGACTTTTCATGTCTGAAGTAAAATTTGAAACTGTAGAGCAAAAAGCTAGCTACGGTATCGGTCTACAAATGGGCCAACAACTTGCTGGTTCTGGTCTTGAAGGCCTAAACGTTGACGCAATCGCTGCTGGTATCGCAACAGCTCTAGTTGGCGACATGCCAGCTATCGAAGTTGACGAAATCAACAACGCACTACAAGAGCTACACACTCGTGGTGAAGCTGCACGTCAAGAACTAGCTAAAGCTGCTGCTGCTGACGGCGAAGCTTTCCTAGCTGACAACGCTCTTCGTTCAGAAGTAACGGTTCTTGAGTCTGGTCTTCAGTACGAAGTACTAACTGAAGGTACTGGCGAAATCCCAACTGCAGACAAGCAAGTACGTGTTCACTACCACGGCGAACTAACTGACGGTACTGTTTTCGACAGCTCTGTATCTCGCGGTCAACCTGCTGAATTCCCAGTAACTGGCGTAATTCAAGGTTGGGTACAAGCTCTACAAATGATGCCTGTTGGCTCTAAGTGGAAGCTATACATCCCTCAAGATCTAGCATACGGTGAGCGTGGCGCAGGTGCTGCAATCCCACCATTTGCTGCTCTAGTATTTGAAGTAGAACTTCTAGCAATTCTTTAATTTTTATAAAAACCTTTAGTAAAACAAAATACTATAGGTAAATAAAATTGAAATAATCCAACGGCGATGTGACTACATCGCCGTTTTTCGTTTATAGTGAAAGAGTAAATTACTTTATTACTTAAGGACGAATAATGAAGAAAGTACTCATCACAGTTTTAAGCAGCCTAGCTGTTGTCTCTTGCGCTAGCACTAGCGACTCTGAACAAACCAGTTCATCATCAGATACCAACTATTCCCAACTATCCCAAACTGCACTGATGGCTGCAGTGAATATGTGGTCTCAGCAGAACGAAACAACACCGCTTGTGGATACGGTAGCTGACCAAGCTTCTGTTACCAGCGACCAAGCAGTTGGCGGTATTGGTTCAATGTTAGCCCTTGCACAAAACTCTCTTGGCACAGCCGACAACAAAGAACTCGCGACACTTATTCCGGGTATGTCGAGCCTTGAGTCTACTGGTCTATCATCGCTACTAAGCTCACAAGGTGCCGTTGAAAGTGCGTTTTCTGGATTAGGTATGGATCCATCAATGGTTACAACATTTGCACCCATCATTCTTCAAGCACTGCAGTCACAAGGTGCAACGAGCGGCCTGATGGATTCACTTTCAGCTATATGGCAATAATCGTTAGTTATTAATAGCTAGCTTAAAATCTAATAAGGGCACTTCGGTGCTCTTTTTTGTGCGTGGAAGAAAAGATATTTGAGATACGAGATACGAGAT
>NZ_JBFRSX010000043.1:0-47970 GCF_041473835.1 Vibrio sp. 10N.222.55.A1
TTTCCGCTAGAACATAAAACTAAACGGCTCGATCACTATTGCTATTGCCAACCGTGCTTTTGCTGGATTTGTGGTAGAGCTTAAGTGCCAATAACGAACCCCACAACAAAACTTGTCCCCAGAGTAATGTCCATTGAGATGCCACTTCTTGCCAAGATGCACCCATCTGATTAAGTGCTAAGAAGCCTTGGATAGCCGGTGTGCTTGGGAACAGCTGTGATAATAGAACTAACCATTCGGGCATCATTTCAACTGGCCAGATAAAACCTGAAGAGAAGATCAGTGGCATTGAACTGATTAACACTACAACCGTGACTAGCTCTCTTCGTGGCACTAACTCACCAATAAAAATCCCGATCAAACAACTGGCCAGTAAGAAGGGCAGAAGTAAGGTTAAGATCTGTGTTGTTGAGGCGAGCTGGTTTATCCCATACATCGAAAAGCTAGCGCCGAAATAGTACATCGACAACAGGTAATAAATGCCGACTAAGGTACAACAGCGGGCAAGCATCAGTTTCGCTGGAGAGGTCTTACTCCAGTAGCCAAATGTCGATTGAGCGTTTTGGGTTGCACCCACTAAACCAGAAGCCATGGCTAAGGTTTGTTGCAGGATCAACACAAAGACGGCTGGAACTACGTAATCGATGTATCCCATGCGACTATTAAACGTTGGTTTCAGGTTCAAGCTGAATGCACTGTAGCCTTTGGCTGCCGATTCTAAAGGCACACCTTCGACTAACAAATGGCTGACCTTAACTTGCGCAGCTAACGTACCACCGGCCTTGGCAAGCCCTTCAACAATGGTTCCGTAGACCAAAAAGTAAGAAGCATCACCAGCGTAAGAAAGTGTCGGGCTCTTACCGAGCAACAAGTCTTTATAGAAATCTTCTGGAATGACAAGGAATCCGCCAATCTCTTGGTTAAGCACGGCTTGTTTCGCATCGGCGATGGTGGAGTCTCGACGGACCAATTCGATCTGAGAGGTGGCATCCACCATACGCTCTAATTGATAGCTGCTTTGACTCTTATCCAAGTTCACAACCGAAGCTTTCAGTTGTTGAGGAACTTGGTTCGCGTAAGGCAATGGATACAAGAAGGAATAGAAGACCACACCACCAAATACCGTAAGAAGCACGACAGGGTTGCGCAATACCGCTAAGAGTTCTTGCTTGAGCAGTTGAGTAAAGCTCATCGTTTTACTCCTTGTTGTGCTGATGCTTCTGGCTGTGTTGACGGCGTTGTTTTTGCAGATATAGCTGCTTTTGTAGATGGATCTGCTTGTGCAGTTAGAGTTGATTGCGCCAAGTGTTTCTTAATTAGCAACATTACCACGAAAGCAGGAACTGCATACCACAACATAGAAGAGAGGCTGATCAAAGACTGTGCTGCGCTCACACCATAACTAGACTGCGCCGTTTGTACTTCGATGTAATGACTCACGGGCAATAAGCTTCTCCAAATTTGAGCAGCCGTGTTCATGTCTGTCACTGGAAAGGTAATGCCCATGAACGCGAAACTCGGTGCAGTAAAGGCACCTGCGAAACTCATCGCCCTTGCAGGATCAAGTGTTAAGAAGAAAAACAAACAACCCATGATGATACAACTGATCACTGTCAGTATTTGGGCAATGGTCAATGCTACAAAGCTGCCATTAAATGGCCAGTCTAAGAGAGCATAGAACCAAAAGCTAAACGCGATACCAAACATTAAAAATAAGACAGCATAAGGTATTAATGTTGAGGTTAGCGACTTCATAGGTGCGTTGGATAACCAAGCTTGAAGGCCACGTGCTCTAACGTTCGCCGTCAAAACCAATATCGTGCCCACCACAATCATGATCTGCCACAGTGCAGGAATAACCGCAGACACCAAGAACTGTGCATAACTGGTGTTCTTGTTGAACAGCGGCGTGATCTGGCTTTGTACCGTTACTGCTTGGCCTAATGCGGATTGCACCGTGGTATCACCGTGTGACAGCTGTTTCACGACTTCAAGTTGCGCGTTAAAAGTCCCTTGAGCCTGCAGCAAGGCAGAGTTCACCAGCTTACCGATTAAGATAAATTGGCTGTTATAGAATACAGACACTTGCGGATTCAAGCCGAGCAGAAGGTCTCGGTCGAAGTGCCTTGGTATCACAACATAACCATAGATATCACGTTCGATCATCGCTTTCGCCGCATCACTCGCAGAGCTGTATTTCTGAGTGACTTGCAGCGTTGGTGACGCATCAACAAGGCGTGTGAACTGTTGCGAGATTTGACTGTGCTCAAGGTCGACAACTGCGACCGGTAAGTCACGAGCGATCCCTTGTGAAAAAATCAGCCAGATACTGGCAGCAAGCAGCAAAGGAATCCAAGTTAGGCAAGACAACAACCATTTGTCTTTGCGGACAATCGCCCACTGCCGAAGCAAGGTATTCTTCGCTCTATGATGCTCAGTTGATTGCGAGCCTCTAGATTGCGATCCAGTATATTGAGAGTTAGCAGACATAAGTCACCTAAAGCTCAACCACTAGGCTCATGCCCATACGCAGTGTTTCGCTCGTATCGACAGGGTGTGCTTCTACTTCAAAAGTACGTAAATCGAAGCCTTGTGCTGCGTCTGTTGAGCGCCAAGTTGCGAAATCACCCATTACGGCGATGTGAGTTACTTGGAAAGTTAATGATTTATCCAGAGCCGGTAGGTACGCCTCAAACTGGCTGCCTTTCTCGAAATGCTTAAGCATGTCTTCACGAACATTGAGCACAGCCCAAGCATCCTTGGTGTCGATAACAGTCACAACAGGGAAGCCTTGTGGTGCAAGTTCTCCACTGCTCAATAGAACCTGAGAGACTTCGCCATTAAACCAGCTGTGGATCTGTGTGTCTTTTGCGTAAGCTTCAACTTCCGCTACCGCACCCGCTGCCATTAACGCTTTTTGAGCGGCGGCCACTTTGGTTTCGTCACGCGCACCTTCTTGCGCTAATTGATACATTTGGAATGCAGCGCTTTCGGTGTACTTCGCCGCTTGCCACTGTGTTTTGGCTTCATCACGCTTCTGCTCGGCAACCACACCATCGTTGTAAAGGTTGTTTACACGTTGGTAGGTTTTGTCCATCAGATCGGCAGCTGCTTTGGCTTTCAACCATTGGTCTTTAGCCGCTTGGATCTGTTGAGTACGCGCGCCATTCTCTGCTTCTTGTGCTAATGCACCAGCGGCTTTCTGACCAGCTTTTGCTTGCTCTAGCTTCGCATCAATCTCAGGGCTTAGTAGAGAGAAGATCAATTCGCCTTTTTCAACCGAATCGCCTTTGCGCACGAATATTTCATCAATTCTGCCAGGTACTTTCGATGAGATGCTGTATTGCTGCACATCGATTTGACCTTGAAGCTTAACCGGCTGAGGTTGATAAGCTTGATAGAAACTGTATCCGACCCAGCCAATAACGCCGATACCAACTAAAGATAGAAGAAGGGGCTTAATAGGTTTCATGAATTATCCTTTTGACTGGCTAACGGTGTCTGTTTTTGAGTCGAAATCAGACGGAACAGAGGAGGTTAAGTAACTGGAGTAAGCATTCATTTCGCTGGTTAGCGCTAACAGCTTGTTGAGAGAGATTAGGTATTTGAAGCGAGCAGCAGATTGCTGGGTTTTAATGCTCGCAAGATAAAGCTCGGCATCAACCACTTCTAATGAGTTAGATAACCCTTGTGTGAAGGCTTTTTTACGAAGTAATAGGTTTTCCTGAGCTAAAGACAAGCTCGAGTTTAGGCCTTGAACCTCTTCAATGGCTTGGTTTGCTTCAAGGTAAGTCTTTTGTACCAACACGGTTAAGTCTTGCTTAGCTTGTGACTTAAGGAATTGAACCTGTGATACGGCACTGTGAGCCGCAGCGACTTTGTCGGAACGGCCAGAGGTATCAAGCAGTGGCACATTCACACCAATGCCAACCAACCAATCGGGTTTCATTTCACTGGCTAGAGAGTCATCTTCATACAGGCTGTAATCACCATAAAGGTAAACCTCTGGGTAGTATTTACCTTTCTCGGCTTTAATTAAGCTGCTTGCTTGTTTCTCTTTTGCATCAAGAATCTTAAGGCCGGGGTAGGTCATGAGTGTCTGGTCAATGAACACGTCCATATGAGGCAGGTTCTTATTGATAAACAGTTGTTCAGAGGGTTCTACACTTTCATTTTGACCAAGGATTTGGGTCAACGCCAATTGCGCAATTTTAAGATCGTTCTGAGCTTTCGTGCGCTCTACAATCGCTTTATCTAAAGAAGCATCGGCTTGTAGGCGTTCTACTCGGGCGATTTGTCCTTGCTGTTCAAGCTTGATGGCGAAATCACGATGCTGAGTTAAGCCTGCTTCAACGGCTTGACGCGTTCTCACCACGTCTTCCGCTAAGATCACCGAGAAGTAATACTTACTTAAGTCTTCGTAGCGAGCTTGTTTCTCCATCAACAGTTGGCTTTGCGCTTCTTCGCTTTTACCTTCAGCCGCATTTTGCGCAGCGGTTATTCGACCACCAGTGAAGATAGGCCACACAGCACGAATGGAAGAGCTAAAGATGTCTTGTTCGGTAATCGTTGAGGTAACGCCACCAACTAGAGGGCGCAAAATCGCGGATATAGCAGGGTTTACTCCACTCAAGCTATCTGAAAACTGTTCACCATTAATCGTCACATCACTATCAAGGTGCGTGTAGTTAGCCCCTAAGGTAATAGAAGGAAGATTGAGGCTACTTGTTGAGTTCTGAAGGTGTTGATAACGTTCAACGTTGGCTTGTTGAGCCGCAAGAGAGTTGTTGTTTTCTTGCAATATTTGCCACGCTTCAGAAAAAGTGAGCGGAGCTGCATAGCCTGGCGAAGCCATAGTGCCGAGAAGCATACTGGCGATCGCAAGGTATCGGAATTTTGGTTTGGTCATCTGCATTAAATACCAATTAGAGTATTAACTCTAATGTTAACAGGGCGATAGTCATTTGTCTTGAATAGATTGTCTCATATGAATAGAAATTTTCATAACTCGTTAATCAAGTGTAAATAAGATTGAGTGACGTGAATATCAAAGATAAATGAAACTTAAAAAGCACGCATAAGCGTGCTCTTTAAGTTCAGTATAGAAGTGTTTTTACAAAATGAAGTGGCTTATTTAAAGCTAGGACAATGGTGATCGGCGCGCCATACCAATTGTCTTGAACCTTGCATTGTTTGTAATAAATCTCTCCCTGACATTTGCGGGAATGCTAACAATACCTTGAGATCGAGTGGGGAGGTGCCATCTTTCTCATAGGCTCTTACGTGAGTAAAAGTCGATTGTAAGTGTTTGAACAGCATAGTCTTAGTAAGACAAATTCCAAAGTTATCGCGTTTCATTGCCTTGTTTCCTTTTCAACAATGTTTATACGTTATGTTTGTTATCCTGTTTCTATTGGACGTTGCCACTGATCGATACTTCCTGCTCATCAATGTTTTATTATTGGGTGATGCTTTTATCAGTCACCTCTTCGTTGTCTGGCTAGCCGAGTTTGAAATAGCGATGGATGAATAGGGGAGAATACTTAATCCGTTTGTTCATCATTCGTAACGGCGAGCGTGCAACTTTTAGTTATAGATACGTCCAGCGAGCGAAGGGTTGTTGCTATTTTGTTAATCGAAGTTTCGATTCAAAGCGCGGTCTGAAAATCATGACCTATGGCTTAGCAACAATAAACTTCTTCATATGCAACCATTATAATTGTATTTATTTTAAACAACCTAAAAAACACCTAAAAGCTTAGTGATCTAGCTCAATATTTATTCGTTTATTTTGGTTTTTAAGCTAATCAGTCCTAAAAATGAACGATTAATCGAGATGAACAACGTAAAGGATTATCAATTAACAATCTGCTCAATTATTTAGTTGAGTAGCAGTCACAAATTCACGCCCCTAGAAAGGTCATGCGATTAACTTGGTGTTAACATTGATCGTCTAACACTAGGGACGGTGGAATATGAAATGGAGCAGTATCAGTTTCCGTAAAAGGTTACTGATTATCATGACGGTCACTGGCCTCGTTGAACTTTTGATTCTTGCAGCTGCTGGTTTTTACTACATCAAACAATCTCAAGAACAAGAGATGGGTTTGAAAGCGTTAGGTGTTGCTGAATTTCTATCTGAATCGCCGCTTGTCACCAGCATTATTCAAGAAAATGGAACGTTGGACCCTAATGGCGTTCCCTACGTTTTGTCTGAAGAAACCCAAGTTAAATTTCGTAACCTTACTCAGCTCATTGGCGCGGCGTTCATCGTTGTTGGAGATGATAAAGGTATCCGCCTGATTCACCCTTATGATGACAGGCTCGGTAAACCCATGCGTGGTGGCGATAACCAAAAAGCATTGGTATTGGGCGAGTCTTATGTGTCGACAGCCAAAGGATCGCTGGGTTTTTCAGTTCGTGGTAAATCCGCGGTAAAAGACACCCAAGGTACCGTTATTGGTGTGGTGTCAGTTGGTTACTTATTGGATTCGTTGCAAGATCGAATCGAACCTTACTTAGCCTTTTTGATTGTGATGGCGTTGCTGGTGGTTGCGGTCAACGCTTTGATTTCGAGTTATGTATCTCGCCGTTTTCAACGCGCTATTTTGGGCTTTGAGCCTGAAGAGATAGGCCGGTTGTATGTTGAGCTAGATGTAACCATGAGTACCGTGAAAGAGGGCATTCTGAGCATCGATAAGCACGGCATTTTACGTTCAATTAATAAGAGTGCCTGCGATATTTTATCGATAGACAGGGATAAAGCACTCAATCAACAGCGCCTTTCTGATGTATTGCCAGGCAGTGATTTAGAACAACTGCTATCAACCGGCGACACCGACCACGATGTTGAGTTGTATTTAAACAATAAGCGAATCATTGCTAACCGAAGCCCGATTATAGTGGCAGGTGAGGTGGTCGGGGCGGTATCGAGTTTCCGATTACGAGATGAAATCAACGATTTAACAGACCAGCTCTCACAAACCAAAGAATATGCTGATCTACTGCGTTCACAAACCCACGAGCATCAAAACAAGCTTAACACTATTAGTGGCTTGATTCAGATGGGCGAGTTGGATTCTGTTCAACAATTGATTGGTCAAGAAACCGCTCATTACCAGAGCTTAATTGAGTTCTTAAGAGAGACGGTGAAAGACCCTCTTATTGCAGGCATGCTTTTAGGCAAAACAGAGCGAGCTCGAGAGATTGGGTTAGAGCTTAAAGTGGAAGAGGGATCAAGGCTTGAAGCTCTGCCTAGCTGGTTAAACGCGGATGACGTTGTCACAATTCTTGGCAACCTGATTGATAACGCCTTTGACGCCACCATGACGGCGATTAAGCAAGAGGGTCAAATTGCGCCAGCGCGTCGGGTTATTGAAGTTTCAATCAGTGATTTTGGTAATGAAATTATCGTAGAAGTAGAAGACAAAGGGTGCGGTTTGCCGAAAGAGTTGGCGACCAAAGCACTCACCGAAAAAGGCGTATCGAGCAAAGCGAAGCAAAATCGTGGTGTGGGTTTGTATCTGATAAAGCAGCTGGCAGACCGATATCAAGGGCAGCTTGAAATGGTCGACAACCAAGATTTTGGCACGCGAATGACGGTTTATTTGCCAAAAGAAGAACAATAATAATTAAGCACGAAGCGATCTTGTGAAGATCATCGTGACGGAAAAAACATGGTTAAAGGAAGAACATAAATGAACGCAATCACGAGAGTCATGGTCATTGAAGATGATATTGCGATTGCAGAGCTACACCATCGTTATTTAGAACAGATGGGCGGCTTTGACGTGGTCGGCATTGCCACTACACAGTCTGAAGCGCTGATGCAACTGGACATCTTAAAACCGAATTTGGTGTTATTGGATGTGTATCTGCCGGACGGGTGTGGGCTCGATATTCTTAATCACGTAAGAGGGAGCAATCAAGGCTGCGACGTTATCTTGATTACTGCTGCTCGGGATGTCGATACGCTGCAGCAAGCAATGCGTGGTGGGGTGGTCGATTATCTATTGAAACCAGTAATGTTCCCTCGTTTGGAAGCAGCACTGAAGAAGTATCAGTCACAGTTACAAGAGTTCGAAAGCGTGTCTGATTTGAACCAAGGTTTGGTTGATAAGATGCTGCAAGCCAATGCCAAAGCGGACTCAGGAAAAGTATCAACCTTGCCCAAAGGAATTGATGGCGTAACGTTGGATAAGATCAGAGCCATTTTTCAGCAAGCTGATGCCGTTAATATTACCGCCGATGAAGCCGGAGAACGAATTGGTGCTAGCCGAACCACCGCCAGACGCTATTTAGAATTTTTGATTACCACTGGTGAGTTAGTCGCAGACTTAAATTACGGTACCGTAGGTCGCCCGGAGCGCTGCTACAACAAAGCGCAAAGATAAACACGACACCATCAAAATAAATATAAAGCCAGTTGAATAAGCTGGTTTTACCTTTTTCTCCCCTTCCTATTGCTCACTCCACCGACCAGATACCGTTCTTTCTTGACTACACTGTTTGAGAATGCCGATTTGCTTCACCCGTGGGTTAAATGAACGGAACTATCGATTAGAATTTGTTCGAAATGAGTCAATATTTAATCGATTGCTTTCACAGTGGTTGATGTAAATCAAATAGTCATAGACAATACTGTCCCGAATAGAGGTGATAGCTTTCACCCTCGTTTACCAAACGCATTCTCAAATTTAATAGGCGCTTACTATTGATGTAATAGTTAAGACCTATTATCTATTTTCGTATGTCGCTGATACCTTTGGCGAATACTAAAAACCTTGTTTTTATAGGAAAGATGATGGTAATACCTGAAAACAGCAGCATCGTTATTTTTGGTGCGTCGGGAGATCTAACTTACCGCAAGTTAATTCCTGCTCTATACCACCTGTATGCTAGCAATCAACTACCAGAATCCTTTGCGATTCTTGGAGTGAGCCGTACTGAGTACAGCGATGAGTCTTACCGTGAGAAGCTGAAGAAGTCTCTTCAGGAAATGGAAAAAACTGAACCAGAGACGCTGAATGCATTTATTGAACATCTGCATTACCAAGCGATCAATACTTCAGATGTAGACGACTATGCTCGCTTAGCACAACGTCTAGACAAGCTTGAGCAAGACTACCAATTCGAAAACCATAACACATTGTTCTACTTGGCAACCCCGCCAAGCCTATACGGTGTGATTCCAGCAAACCTTGCTGCGCATGGCCTTAACGATGAATCGAACGGCTGGCGTCGTCTGATCATCGAAAAACCATTTGGTTACGACTTAGCATCAGCTCAAGCGTTGGATGAAGAGATCCATCATCACTTCCAAGAACACCAGATCTACCGTATCGACCATTACCTTGGTAAAGAGACGGTTCAAAACCTTCTAGTGCTTCGTTTCTCAAACGCGATGTTTGAACCACTGTGGAACCGTAACTTCATTGAATACGTTGAAATCACAGGTGCTGAGTTCCTTGGCGTTGAAGAGCGTGGCGGATACTACGACGGTTCTGGCGCAGTTCGCGACATGTTCCAAAACCACCTGCTGCAAGTGCTAGCGATGGTAGGTATGGAGCCGCCTGCACAAATTAACGCTGATTCTATTCGTGATGAAGTGGTTAAAGTGCTTCAGTGTCTGAAACCATTAGAAGAAGATGATCTGCGTAAAGACTTAGTATTAGGTCAGTACACAGCATCAGATGTTCGTGGTCAGCACCTACTAGGTTACCGTGAAGAGCATGGTGTAGCGGATGATTCTCGTACCGAGACTTACATCGGCTTGAAAGCTCACATCAATAACTGGCGTTGGAATGGTGTTCCTTTCTACGTACGTACAGGTAAACGCTTACCAACACGTGTGACTGAAATCGTGATTCACTTTAAGAACACGCCACACCCAGTATTTGGTCAAGATGCACCAGAGAACAAGCTGATTATCCGCATCCAACCGGATGAAGGTATTCAGATGAGCTTTGGTTTGAAAGAGCCAGGCGCAGGCTTCAAAGCAAAAGAAGTGAAAATGAACTTCTCTTACTCTGACTTGCCTGAAACTCAGATGCTGACGGCTTATGAGCGTCTTCTTCTTGATGCACTGAACGGTGATGCGACTCTGTTTGCACGTACCGATGCGGTAGAAGCATGTTGGAAGTACGTTCAACCAATCTTAGACTTCAAGCAAGATCCTCAAGCACTGTTTGGCTATGCTTGTGGTACTTGGGGCCCACAGGAAGCAGATGAACTTCTGCAACGTGATGGCCGCGCATGGCGTTTCCCATGCAAAAACTTAACAGACACGGATTACTGCGAACTATGATCAATCACAAGATCTTTGCAACGCCTGAACTGGTTGTTGAAAACCTAGCAAATGAAATGAAAGCATACAGCGAGCAGGGCAAACCTGTTCACATTTCACTGTCTGGTGGCAGCACGCCAAAAATGCTTTTCAAAC
Source organism: Vibrio sp. 10N.222.55.A1 (assembly GCF_041473835.1). Lineage (NCBI taxonomy): Bacteria > Pseudomonadati > Pseudomonadota > Gammaproteobacteria > Vibrionales > Vibrionaceae > Vibrio > Vibrio sp. 10N.222.55.A1. The sequence goes on from NZ_JBFRSX010000043.1 coordinate 10,442, forward strand.
TTTTAGCACAGGCGCCATACGCGGAAGGTATTCAATGGAATAACCTTCACTTCTGGTGGGGCGACGAACGTTGCGTTGTACCAGACGACGCTGAAAGCAATTTCGGTGAAGCAAACGCGATCTTATTTTCAAAACTAAAAGAGTTTACTCAAGTAAACCTTCCTGCTGAAAACATCCACCGCATCCGTGGTGAAGATGAACCAAAAGCAGAAGCAGAGCGTTTCGCAAAAGAGATGGCAGACGTAATCCCAACAGAAAACGGCACGCCTGTATTCGATTGGATTCTGCTTGGTGTTGGCGCAGACGGCCACACAGCTTCACTATTCCCAGGTGCAACCAACTACCAAGATGAGAACCTATCTGTATTAGCTTCTCACCCTGAGTCTGGTCAAATCCGTGTTTCTAAAACAGCGAAAGTTTTAGAAGCAGCAAAACGAATCAGCTACCTAGTACTGGGTGCAGGTAAAGTTGAGATCGTTAAAGAAATTCATACAACTCCTGCTTCAGAACTGCCTTACCCGGCAGCGAAAATCCAGTCTAAAACTGGCGAAACAGAGTGGTTCCTAGATTCAAATGCAGCAAGTGCTATCGCATAAGTGCGAATAGCCGCAAGGAGATAAAATAATGAAAGGTGATATCGGTGTAATTGGCCTAGCAGTAATGGGTCAGAACCTTATCCTAAACATGAACGACCACGGCTTCAAAGTTGTGGCTCATAACCGTACTGCTGCTAAAGTAGACGAGTTCCTAGAAGGCCCAGCTAAAGGTACTAACATTGTTGGTGCTTACTCTCTAGAAGAGCTAGTTGAGAAGCTAGAAGCGCCACGTAAAGTGATGCTTATGGTTCGTGCTGGTGACGTTGTAGACACGTTCATCGAAAATCTAATCCCACTTCTAGACGAAGGCGACATCATCATTGATGGTGGTAACACTAACTACCCAGACACTAACCGTCGAGTAGCGCATTGTCGTGAGAAAGGCATCCACTTCATCGGTACTGGTGTATCTGGTGGTGAAGAAGGTGCTCGTTTCGGTCCTTCAATCATGCCAGGTGGTGCGGCTGAAGCTTGGGAAGCGGTTAAGCCAATCTTCCAAGGTATCTCGGCAAAAACTGACGCTGGTGAGCCTTGCTGTGACTGGGTTGGTAACGACGGTGCTGGTCACTTCGTTAAGATGGTACACAACGGCATCGAATACGGTGACATGCAGCTTATCACTGAAGCATACCAGTTCATGAAAGATGGCCTAGGTATGTCTGCTGACGAGATGCAAGCAGTATTCGCTGACTGGAACAAGACTGAGCTAGACAGCTACCTAGTTGAAATCACTGCTGACATCCTTGGCTACAAAGATGAAGACGGTGAAGCGCTAGTTGAGAAGATCCTAGACACTGCAGGCCAAAAAGGTACGGGTAAGTGGACGGGTATCAACGCACTAGACCTAGGTATCCCACTAACACTGATCTCTGAGTCTGTATTCTCTCGTTGCCTGTCTGCTCTTAAAGACCAACGTGTTGAAGCTGAAGCTTTGTTTGAGAAGACAATCACTCCAGTTGAAGGCGACAAGCAAGAGTGGGTTGATGCACTACGTCAAGCTCTACTGGCTTCTAAGATCATCTCTTACGCTCAAGGTTTCATGCTAATGCGTGAAGCGTCGAACGAAAACGGCTGGGACCTAAACTACGGTAACGTAGCGCTAATGTGGCGTGGTGGTTGTATCATCCGTTCTGCATTCCTAGGCAACATACGTGATGCGTACGAAGCAAACCCAGACATCGCGTTCCTAGGTTCTGACGAGTACTTCAAAAACATCCTACAAGGCAGCCTAGTGGCATGGCGTAAAGTAGCAGCGAAATCTCTAGAGTCTGGTATCCCAATGCCATGTACGATTTCTGCGCTATCTTTCCTAGACGGTTACACAACTGCACGTCTACCAGCGAACCTGCTTCAAGCTCAACGTGACTACTTCGGTGCTCACACTTACGAGCGTACTGACCGTCCACGTGGTGAATTCTTCCACACAAACTGGACTGGTACAGGCGGCGATACTGCTTCTACAACTTACGACGTATAATCGTTAGTTAGAATCAGTTAAGAACCTTGTTGTTCTTATTAGCTGTAAACTAGAAAACAAAAGGATGCCAACTGGCATCCTTTTTTGTTGGTTCTGCAAGAGAGTCACAGACAGCAAATTTAATACAACCCGTTAAGCGAGTGCAGCTTGTGGACTTTGCATATCACTGTATTGCTCTCGTATCGACATGAAGTAATCAAGGTTTTGCTTCAGCGCAGAGACGCACTCTGGATCAAACATCAACCCTGTATGCGCTTCAATGTAGTCCATTACCTTAGATGCTGACCATGCGTGTTTGTAAGCTCGTTTACTCAGTAAAGCATCGAACACATCCGCTAGCGTTACAATTCTTGCCTCCAGTGGAATCGCTTCTCCAACGAGCGCATCTGGCAACCCTGAGCCATCAAACCGTTCATGATGGTGACGTACAATATTCTTGATGAACTGAACTTCTTCGCTACACATTGAGCTGTGGTGGGAAAGGGCAACCACGTCATCAATCATCTCTTCGCCATATATCGTGTGATTGTTCATGATGTTTCTTTCTTCTTCCTAAAAACGCTCAGTACTGAAGAGCACTTTGTCTGGGATTCGGTACTTCCCTATGTCGTGAAACGGGGCATACAAGCGAATGCGGTGAACGAATTGGTGGGTAATCTCATTGTTACTGTGCGAAAGCGTACGTGCGAGCTGTTCGCTGTATTTTCCCATGCGAATCAGATGCTCTTTGGTTTCAGGATCGCGTGCGTGCCCCATGTTTAGGGCGATGGCTAATGAGGACTGAAAATGTCTCTGGCGTTCGAAGAGTTGCACAAACAGGTTCGAAATCGCTTGGGTGAGGTAGGCGATGTCGCTTTGTATTGTCTGCTTAGCAAAAAAGTCAGTGCATGAGGCGTTGATGAAAACGAACCCAAGGTTACTCTCTTGGTAGTGGATTGGAGTGGTGTAGCTACTTTGGTGACCAAGCTCGAGTAGATGAGAGATTTGTTTAGTCGGATTCATCAAAGAGAGGTCATCAACAATTCTTGTTTCCAATGATTCAGCCAGACGACTCAACGCAGAGTTGGGTTTGATCTCCTGTTCGATGTAATGATGCTTGGCGTTTTGGCACAGTGAATCCGATACAAAATAATTCGATGCTTTATTTTCACTGCACAGCACCACGGATAGCCGAGATAATATGGGGTAGTGTTCACGAGCTAGCTGGAAGAGAGCATCGACTATGGCGACGATGTCTTTGTCTTGGGCCGCTGCTCTACTGAAATGGGAGTAGTCAAACATGTGGCAAGCCAACCTTTAATTATAATTATGCCACTGTTTAATCGGGTTTTTTACCGTTTCGATATTCAATAAAACCATAGCACTGTGTTATTAAAATGTAATACTGCGTACTGAAAAACTTTAATATCATCACTAAATATATGGCTTTTGCATACGGTTACCGTAGGTTTTGTTAAGTTAAACCAGTCTCATAATCTTTAAGGGGAAATTTTGTTCACAGAATGTCTTAGTCCGTATAGCGAGCTAAGGTAGGGTGTTAAGTGACCAATTCGAAATTAATTTCAAAGATAAATAGGATAACGAGTATGCTTTATGCCATCATAAAGGCATAAATAAGGGCAATGGATGTAATGCCCAAGTGATTGAGCTAGAAATGGTCAGTGATGACGGTGTTCTAGAGTAAATTCAAGGCCTTTAGTTGCCTTGAAAAAGGTAATGTTATGACTGAAGAAGAAAGAATCGAACTGCAACAAAATAACCCGCTACACGGCTTAAAGCTTGAAACCATGATCACTGAATTAGTGGATCATTATGGTTGGGAAATTTTAGATGCGGCAATGCGTATGAACTGCTTTAACACTAAGCCTACAGTGGCAAGCGCAGTTAAATACCTGAAGAAAACCGAATGGGCTCGTGAGAAGGTTGAAAACTTCTACCTTTACCGTTTCAAGCGCATGCCTAAAGCATCGGACATCGAATACCAGATGCCTCCGCGTTCACGTACATTCCGCCATGGGCTAGAGCCTCGTGAGCCAATGGAACTAACGGTTGAGTCTATCCACGCTTCTCAAGCTAAAGCTGCGTCTGCATTTAAAGAGCGCCGCGGCGGTAACGGTCGTAACTTCCGTCGTTAATAAGAAGGCGTCGTTAGATAAGGCGTCGACGATTAGTACGCCTAATTAGATAAGCGAAAAACACAAAAGGAGCCTATGAGCTCCTTTTTTTAATTCGTTCGATTAAACCGTAATTGGCTAAGCTTCGCGGTTCTTTCTTTGATTCTTCCAAAGATCGGTGACATAAACGATCGCACTGACCAGTAAGAATAGCGCTGACACAGAAAACAGAGCGGGCATTTTTAAGATCCACGCGAATGTGGCAGCAAGAAAAGCGACAAAGCAAATGAGTCGACTTGATGACATGACATGACCGAGTTTAGTGTTCATAACGCCTCCTAATGAAGTCTCACTTTCGACAGGAGAATTATCCTACCTTTGGCAAAATAAAGGCTAAAAAACAGTCTAAATTGTTATCAAATTTGCTAATTGAAGGACTCGTCTCACACATTTTGGCTTGGCTATTTTATAAGTAATAAAATAGCCAAATCGGTATGAGCAGGGTGGAGTCTTTTGGCTTTATCTTTTCAGTTGCAAGTCTTATTAAACCGAACGTCTAATTAGCATAGAAAAAGTAAGCGGTGATCATAAAGCTCGCGATGATCACTGTGGTTCGAACATAGTGTTGAGGGATGCGGCGAGAGATTTTTGCTGAATAATAACCACCAACCAATGTACCCAATAATACAGCCATGCCAGACGGCCAATTAATCGAACCATTTACGATAAAAAACACGATCGCTGCGAGGGAAGCACACGCGGACACGAGCAGTTTGATGCCATTCATCACGTTGATGTTGGTGTAACCAGCCAGCGCCAAATAGCTCAATGTCACAATGCCCAAACCTGCATTAAAATACCCACCGTAGATACAGACAATCAAAAGTAATAAAGCGGAAAAGAATGCGCCTGCGCTAGTGGCGTGCTTATGTTTTGCTGTAGCTTGTTTAAGCCATTTATTGAGCGTGCCGCCAAACGTGAAAAGCAGAGCAGCATACAGCAACAGCCAAGGGACAGATTGAGTGAACAGAGCTTCTGGTGTGTGCAGCAGTAAAAATGCCCCGATACCACCGCCAATCACACATAAAGCTATAGTCAGTTTTAGCTGCTTAGTACCAGATTGAATTTCGTGGCGCAGAGCGTAGGCTCCGCTAATGTATCCAGCACACGAAGCAAAGGTATTGGTCGCGTTGGCTGCTATTGGTGGAACGCCAGCAAATAACAAAGCAGGGAAAGTGATGAAGCTGCCGCCACCCGCAATGGAGTTAAGCACACCGCCAACCACCCCTGATAAGAATAGAATCAACCAATCCATAGTTTTAGAATCCAATACGTTAACTAACTGGTTACCTTACTTGAATTTGTTATGAATATCAGCGCCATGTGTGTTGTAAAGATAGGTTTGTGAGTTTGCTACCATCTTTAACCGCTGGTTTTAATTGAGGCTTTAAATGAAAAAAGGAGCCAATGGCTCCTTTCGTTGAGGTTTAGTTGATTCGATAAAGCTTTACACTTCTACTGGCTTCGCTCTAAAACTCTTAAATAGTTTCACTAGAATCGGGCTAGACAGCACCAATACCGCCAGAATAGTGAAGGTCATCGTAATAGGGCGTTCCCATAAGAAGTTCAACTCACCATCGCTGATCATCAATGCTCGTCTTAAGTTCTCTTCCATCAAGCCGCCCAATATGAAGCCTAACAGTAATGGTGCCAATGGGAAGTTGGCTAGCCTTAATGCTATCGCAGCCATCGCTACCAGTAGCATCACAAATACGTCCATCGTGTTGAATGACACCAAGTACACGCCAGTGATTGAGAAGAAGATAATCATTGGCAGTAGAACCGTTCTAGGTACCGCTAGCAGTTTAGAAATATAAGGGATTAAAGGCAGGTTCAAGATAACCAGTACGATGTTGCCAAAGTACATAGAGATGATGACTGACCAAAATACGTCTGGGTGTTCAACGAACAAGCGAGGACCAGGCTGAATACCGTAGGCAATCAATGCACCAAGCATAATCGCAGTTGTACCAGAGCCCGGAATACCCAGCGTTAGTAGCGGAACGAATGAACCACTTGAAGCGGCGTTGTTTGCTGATTCAGGAGCAACAAGACCACGGATACTGCCTTTACCGAACTCTTTCTGCTTGTCTTTTGGCGCGAGGCTACGCTCCATACCGTAGCTTAGGAATGCCGCAATAGTGGCACCTGCGCCCGGTAGAACACCGGTAAAGAAACCGAGAATAGAAGATCGAATTGAAACTGGTGCCACTTCTTTGAACTCTTCTTTGGTGACCTTCATGCTACCAATATCCGACATCTTTTGGCTTTCTTCCGCGCTGGTGTCTTGCTCTGGTTTTAGAATACCCATCAAGGTTTCACCCAGTGCGAATGTTGCCATCGCTAATAATAGGAAGCTAAAGCCATCCATCAGATCCGTAAGGCCAAAAGTGAACCGTTCAACGCCAACACCTTTGTCGATACCTACAGTTGATAGCATCAAACCAAGAATAGTCATCATCCACGCTTTGATTACCTGACCTGGGCCTGCAAACGCCGCTACAGCGGACAAACCTAATAGCATCAACGCAAAGTAGTCTGAAGACTGGAAGCTCAGTGACACGCTTGCTAGAGCCGGTGCGGCAATCAAAAGCATGATTGCTGAAAGCGTACCGCCTGTGAAAGAAGAGTAAGCCGCGAGAGCAAGTGCTTTACCTGCTTGGCCTTTTTGAGCCATCGGGTAGCCGTCAAACGCGGTTACTACCGTTGAAGAACAACCCGGAGCATTGATTAAGATGGATGACGTCGAGCCACCAAATACAGCGCCGTAGTACACACCAGCCATCAAGATTAAGCCAGAAGAAGGATCTAGGCCGTATGTAATCGGGATCATCAACGCGATTGCTGAAATTGGACCGAGTCCCGGTAGCATTCCAATAAAGGTACCAACAAAACAGCCAACAATTACCATCATGATGTTCATTGGCATCACGGCGGTAGAAAGTCCTTGTAAAATTCCGTCTAACATAATGTTATCCCTACCAAAGAGTGAAGATTAAACCAGGCTCTAGGTAGATATCTAAGCCTTGAGTTAATAAAAGAAAGAACGCGATAACGAAAGGAAACGACGCGCCAAATAAGACAGCTTTGCGGCGCTCACCCAGTAGGTAAAAGCCTGCAAGTAAGAAGAAGCTGGTTGCTAAAACAAAGCCAAGATAAGTCAGTCCAACACCGTACAGAGCCATTAACACCAAGAAGCCAATAAGCAGTTTCCAGTTCAGCGGCGTAGTGTCGCATGTAACTTTTTTATCCGGCTGTCCGGTTATAAGCAGGATCAACGAAAGGCCAATGCCGATAAACGTTAGCAGGATAGGTAAGGTTCTTGCTGTGAAGGGTTCGTACTCGTCACCGGGGAACAAAGGAATCAGCGTGGTTTGGTAGCCATAGCATAAACATGCAAGCATAAAGAGCATGGCTCCGATGCGATCCTTCGAAAGCAAAGATTCCTTACTCAGAAATTTGGTTGGTAAGTCCGACATATCCAACTCCATTTGGGGTGGTATAAAAAGTAAAAAAGCCGTACATGAGCGAGTCAATGAAATGTCTGGGATCACTAACCAAAGGTAAGCGAATTACGGTACTGGTTTATCAGCCACTTGCGTTTACAACGAATCGGCAAGCGTTAGTAATACGTCTACGAATAAACAAAGGAGTTTGAAGTTAACTCATGCACGGCGAAACAAGGAAAGAGTAAGAGGGCACATAGGCCCTCTATGGTTGTTGGTTATTTCAAGAAACCAAGCTCTCGCATTAGGTCGCCCATCTGTTTTTCTTGATCTTCTAGGAAGGCGTAAAAATCTTTGTCAGCTTTGTAGTTGTCGATCCAACCGTTACGGTCACGAACCACTTGCCACTCATCGGTTTTGTACATTTTGCCAAGCGCTACATTCCACTCGTCGATTTTTGCTTGGCTTGTCCCCGGTGCCGCAAAGAAACCACGCCAGTTAGCAAATACTGTCTCGTTGCCGTATTCAGTCAGTGTTGGGATGTTAGGCGCAGCGTCAAGACGCTTTGGAGCCGTCACAGCAAGCACTTTTACTTGGCCAGACTTAGACATCTCTAGTACTTCACCAAGGCCCGTTGAAAGCAGCTGTGTTTCGCCAGAAAGCAGTGCCGCCATCGCTTTACCGCCAGCATCGTAGGCAATGTAACGCACTTTCTTCGCATCAAAACCTTCGCCTTTGAACGCTGCCGCAACCACAAGGTGATCCATGCTGCCACGGGCTGAACCGCCAGCAATTTTCACTTTACGTGGGTTGGTTTCGAACTCTTTAACGACGTCTTCCCAAGTGTCGTACTTAGAATCCGCAGGAGCGACGATTGCGCCGTAATCGGCAATGGTTGCTGCTACCGGAGTTAGGTCACGGAAAGATTGAGGGAAGATACCTGTTAGTGAACGAACAACGATAGGCGTTGAGTTCACCATTAGCGTGTCTTCTTGGCGTTGTGCTGTTTCGATTAGGTGAGCAATCGCTTTACCGCCACCGCCACCAGACAGGTTTTGGAAAGAGACATTTTCTACGATGTCTGATTTCACCAATACATCACCCGTACCACGAGCTGTCATATCCCAACCACCACCAGCGCCGCCAGGGATTAGGAAGTGGATTTTTTCTACGTCAGCAGCAAAAGTGTTGAAAGAAAAGGTTGCTGCGATGATAGAAGCCGCAAGAGTAGGTTTCAGTGCCTTGAACATGGTTCACGTTCCTTATGTAGGGGATCTCTTCAATGGAGAGAAACTTATGTTTTATTTCCAGCTACTAAACAGATGAGTAGGATATTGCTTAGCAGATGAAGCTAAAGTTAACGGTGTGTTAATGAAATGTCTGTAATGCGGCGATATTGAGAATAAAGAACATTGGATTAATATTGTTCATAAAGTTCACGGTAACGTGTTTTTGTCCATTTACTGTTGAATGATATCTGGATTCTAAAATCGTAGTTATTGTCTCAGAATGATTGAATTCATTGACAAAGGTTGGATTTAACTAGCGTTTTCTACTCGAGTGCATTGGTTGTTGGTCTATATTGTTAGATGTGACTACGATAACTATTTCTGCAAAAGAGTCAGGTGTATAGAGGTGTTAGATTTTAGATGTGGAATAATGAGTTACTATAGTTGATATGCAACTTAAGCGGTATTGATTGCGCTAGGCTGTTAACTTTGGAGTTGGCGATTATTCAAGGATGAAATAATGGCATTAAAAAAAATTTCGTTACGCTTTACCGTTGGAACAATGTTCATACTCGCGACTGTGCTAACGGCTGTGGTTGCGGTCTCTCTTCAATACTACTTCAGTAAAAAAATGGCGACGGAGAATACTCTGTCAAAGTTGACGATGGTATCTCATGACCTGAGTGATTATATCGGCGCGATTGACTCTGACGCAGCCAACACCGCGCGTTTACTTGCTACAGTGAAACTATCTATCAGTAACAAAATATCGAAAGAAGAGTCGCGTAGTATTCTTTCTGAAGCCATTAAAGATAACCCTCTCTTTTATAGTATTTACATTGGCTCATCCGATGAAAATTTCTTCCAAATTATTAACCTAGAATCTGCCCCTGTCGTTAGAGAAAAAATAGGAGCACAACAAACGGATCGTTGGGTTGTGGTTGAGATTCAAAATATAGGGCAGGAGCGAGTCCGGACAACGAAATACTTTGACCAAGAGTTTTCCCTCAGAAGCTCAACTACGGAGCAGAGCAACTACTTTCCAACGACCAGGCCTTGGTATGTTGCTGCCAATGTTCTGTCGGTCGAAAAAACTCAGCCATATCTTTTTCAGCATTTACAAATTACCGGACAAACTTATTCTTTAGCGTTTGAGTCGAAAATCGAATCTGAAATTCAACATGTGATTGGTATTGATATTGTGCTGTCTTCTTTGGCTAACAAATTATCAGGTACGGCGCTTGGATTAGCAGAAGATAGTAAGGTTGAGTCTTTCTTATATTCGAAATCGGGTAACATTATTGCGTCTAACCTCAAGGTTAATAATCAGGAATCGGAGTTTGATGTATCAAAACTGATGCTATCATCTGAGCAAAAAGCCTTGGTTAATGATACTCCTCCGCTTTTAGTGTCTAATCAAAATGATTGGGGGCCGATGGACTTTTCAGTGGCGGGAAGACCAGACGGCTATGCGATAGACCTTCTCAAAATGATTGGTGGTATGACTGGGATCAGGTTTGAATTTGTGAATGGTTTTTCTTGGGGAGAGCTTGTTAATAAGTTTCAAGAAGGAACTATAGATGGGCTGCAATCGGTGCAAAATTATAAAAATAATGGCATAAGCGGCCTCTACACCACTCCAATCTATGATTTACCGTTTGCTATCGTGACCAGAGAAGACGCGAAGATTATTACTAATTATGCCGAGCTTGAGGATAAAAAAGTGGCCATTTTATCTGGGTGGTCAATTATTCCTAAGCTAAGGGAAGACTTTCCGAATATTGATTTAGTTGAGTTTGAAAACCTAGAGTCCGCATTTGATTCAATTGAAAGCGGAGAGAACTTTGCATTCTTAGACGCTGAACCCGTACTCTCGTTTGCATTAGATAGGTTTTTCCAACCAGGCCTTGTTGTAAATGGGGCTCTAGAAGATCTAAAACAGAACTACTCAAATCAATTCCATTTGGTGTTGCAGAGCAAGCATAAGCAATTGCTTCCAATTATTGACAAAGCTATCGGCAGGTTAAGTGATGAACAACTTGATACCTTAGCGAAAAAGTGGCTCCATGATACCGGCTTTAATACGAATACGACGGTTCCTTATATTGAACTTTATGATTTGACTAAGGAAGCAACGGTTGAAGGCAGTATGGTAAGGGTAGAGTTGAATGGCGAGATCAAGCATCTCTATTTAAAGAAAATAGACACGGGCGAACACTACTCTGAATATTTTGCGGTATTGATTCCCGAATCTGAAATCTTTAGTACAGTCAATAAACGTCTAGCAACCTCTGTTGGTATAACGATGTTACTGATGAGTTTGACGTTGCCTATTGCTTGGGGTTTTGGTGCACCGATAGTGCGTCCTATTCGTCAATTAGAGGAGGAGACTCATAAGATCAAGATGCGTGATTATGATAGTGTCGAGCTTGTTGACACTCGAATCAAAGAAGTATGGGAGCTGTCTGTGGCAGTGAAAGGCATGGCGGCAGAGATTAAGCAGCATGAACAGACACAAGAGGCGTTTGTGGAGTCGTTTATCAAGCTTATCGCCCAAGCTATCGATGATAAATCTGCTTATACGGCAGGGCACTGTAATCGTGTACCAAAACTCGGCTTGATGTTGGCTGATGCAGTTGAGAAATCACAGTCCGATCATTTCAAAGATTTTGAGTTTAAAAATGATGATGAACGTCGTGAATTCAGAATTGCGGCTTGGCTTCACGATTGTGGCAAGATCACGATACCCGAACACATCGTCGATAAAGGTACGAAGCTAGAAGCGAACTACAACCGAATTCACGAGGTGAGAACTCGATTTGAAGTACTTTGGCGTGATGCGGAAATCACCGCTTTGAGAAAGCAACTTGAAGGTACGCTATCAACGCAGCAAATTGCAGATGAGTTTGCGACAACCAAACAACAGCTACAAGATGACTTTACTTTTATCGCGACATCGAACGTTGGTGGTGAATTCATGAGTGAAGACAAAGTCGCTCGTATTCACGCGATAGCTGAGACGACTTGGACGCGTAACTTTGATGATCAACTTGGTTTATCACCGATAGAGGCGTTGAACCGAGAACCGAGTGCAAGTTTACCTGCGACAGAGCCACTGTTAAGTGATAAACCTGAACATATAGTGAGAAGAGATAGGCCGTTAGAGTTTGACCCGAAACATAAAATCAAAATGGATGTACCTGAGCACTTATATAACCTAGGCGAAGTCTACAATCTGAGTATTGCACGCGGCACGTTGACTGCAGAAGACAGATTCAAGATAAACGAGCACATGCTTGGCACGATTAAGATGCTTGAGAATCTGCCATTCCCGAAAGAGCTAAGCCGTGTTCCTCGCTATGCTTCGACGCATCATGAAACACTCAAAGGTACGGGATATCCAAGGAAGCTGACTGGTGATGACCTTTCAATCCCAGAACGTATTCTGGTGATCTCCGATATTTTTGAGGCGTTAACTGCTGCGGATAGGCCTTATAAGAAGGCGAAGCCAATCAGTGTTGCTGTCGACATCATGTACAAAATGGCGTTGGACGAGCATCTCGATATCGAACTGTTTAGATTGTTCTTAACCAGCGGTACTCACCTGCGTTATGCAGAAGAGTATCTCAAACCGGAACAAATTGATTTCGTTGATATCAACAAATACCTAGAAGTTACTCGTCAGATAGCTTGATTAAAGGTTGGCTTGTTAGAACGGGTTCGATGAATGAAAGGCGCACATGAGTGCGCCTTTTTTATATCTGTTTATCGGTGAGCTGGTGGATAGATACGAAGGGGGCTGCTTTTGACAAGTTTCGGCTATAAGTTGTCGACATATCGATTTCAAATGATTTTAGGGTAGATAGGGGGTTAGTGACTCTTACTCTGATTAAATCGATAAATAACAGATGGTTGAGTTGTTTGTAGTGTCCTTTTGGATTAGTTTTAATCGTCTATGAAAAATACTACCTTAGTCTAAATTGTCGACAATTTGCTTGATTGTCGACAATTCAATCGTGTATTTTATGTTCATGTTATGAAATTGTTGACAATTAGGGTTCAGCAATCAGAAGTGAGCAGCGTGAATATGAATACTGCGATAAAAGATCTCAGCTTAAATGCAAACACGAAGACACGTGTGAACGATAAAGAGAACACTAAATCAGAAAACCTCACTGAGTACCTCGTTGAGGCGATTGTTAACGGTGAATTAGCACCGGGCAGTAAGATCTCGGAGCCTGAACTGGCTAAACGCTTTGAGGTAAGCCGAGGCCCATTACGTGAAGCGATAATGCGTGTTGAAGGGCTTGGCTTGATTGAACGCATTCCTCATGTAGGGGCTCGAGTTATTACTTTTTCGGCAGACAAACTACTCGAGTTGTACGCGGTGCGAGAGGCATTGGAAGGCATGGCGGCTCGCTTAGCAGCAAGACATATCACACAAGAAGAGCTTGTCGGGCTTGAAGGATTATTGTCGACACACTCAAAATACATCGATGAAGTCGAAGGTTCTTCTTACTTTCATCAACATGGGGATTTCGATTTCCATTACCGCATTATTAAAGCGAGTCGTAACAGCAAACTGATTTCGCTGCTGTGTGATGAGCTTTATCACCTATTACGCATGTACCGCTATCAATCGCCTAGGGCTCAGTCTCGGCCCAAAGAGGCGCTCGATGAACACAAATACATCCTACAAGCGATTCGCAACCGTGATGAAGAGCTAGCAGAAATACTAATGCGAAGACACATCTCGGGAAGCCGATTACTTATAGAGCAACAAATTCAATCCAAAGGTCTTGATTAATTGGCGACTGGTATTTGCTAGCGGTTCTTCGCTGGCGAGAGCTAAACATCAGTAGTCATAAAGATTAGAAATTAACAATTAACAGGGAGCGTCATTATGAAGTTATCAGCAGGAGCTAAGTTCCGACAAGCTGTGCAAGACAACGACCCATTGCAGATCGTCGGTACGGTGAATCCGTATTGCGCGATGATGGCAAAGAACTTGGGGCATCAGGCGATCTATTTGTCTGGCGGAGGCATCGCCAATGCGTCTTATGGGTTGCCTGATTTAGGCATCACCACATTGAACGATGTGTTGGTAGATGTTGAACGTATTACCAACGCGTGTGATCTGCCATTGCTGGTGGATATCGATACGGGATTTGGTGGCGCATTCAATATTGCACGTACGATTCGCGCTATGGAGAAGGCAGGCGCAGCAGCAATCCATATGGAAGACCAAGTGGCCCAGAAACGCTGTGGTCATCGACCAAATAAAGCGATTGTAAGTCAGCAAGAGATGGTCGATAGAGTCAAAGCGGCAACCGATGCTAGAACCGATGAAAGCTTTGTGATTATGGCACGTACGGATGCATTGGCGGTTGAAGGCATTGATAGCGCAATTGAGCGAGCGATAGCTTGTGTTGAAGCGGGCGCAGACATGATCTTCCCTGAGGCGATGAATCAACTCGATCAATACGTGAAGTTCTCGGCAGCGCTGAAATCAGCAACGGGCAAGCACGTGCCTATTCTTGCGAACATCACTGAATTTGGCCAAACACCACTCTACAGCTGTAACGAGTTAGCCCAATCAAGTGTCGACATGGTGCTTTATCCATTGAGTGCGTTCCGTGCGATGAACAAAGCGGCGGAGAATGTTTACAAACACTTGTTAGTTGAAGGTAATCAAGAAGCTTTGTTGGATTCAATGCAAACCCGTAAAGAGCTTTACGAACACCTGAATTACCACGACTACGAGAACAAGCTTGATCAGTTGTTTTCAAGCGAAGGGTAAACCGGTTTCAATTAATCAAAAATCAACTTAATCCAATAACGTGAAATGGTTAGTCGCCATATCCAGTACCGATGATAAAGATCATCGGATACATAAACAGGCAGCACCAAAGAGTGCAGGCGACTAACACAGAAAAGGAGTTCACCATGTCTGTATCTTTGAGTGATAAAGCAGCTGTCGATAAGGCTTCAACAGAAAATCTACAACAAAGCGAAAAAACAGCAAGCAACTCAGCCAGCGCACCTGCCATCGGTGGTGCTGGTCTGCGTGGGCAGAGTGCGGGAACCACGGCGCTATGTACGGTAGGCCAGTCAGGAACGGGTTTGACCTACCGTGGCTATGACATAACCGACCTTGCTAATCATGCTCAGTTCGAAGAAGTGGCGCATCTGTTACTAAGAGGTCATTTGCCCAGTGAAAAAGAGTTAGACGATTACAAAACGTTGTTGATTGGTTTGCGCGGCTTGCCTCAACCTTTGAAAGCAGCACTAGAGCTTATCCCTGTAGACGCTCATCCAATGGATGTGATGAGAACGGGTTGTTCAATGCTAGGTAATCTAGAGCAAGAGTCAGATTTTTCTGAGCAACTGTCTGCGACTGAGCGAATGCTTGCGCTTTTCCCTGCGATTATTTGTTACTGGTACCGCTTTAGTCATGATGGCGTGCGCATTGACACTGAAGATCAAAGCGAAGCATGTCTGGGTGGCTACTTCTTGAAAATGCTAACAGACAAAACTCCAAGTGAACTTCATAAGAAGGTGATGCATTGCTCGCTCACCCTATACGCGGAACACGAGTTTAATGCTTCAACCTTTGCGGCTCGGGTTTGTGCATCAACCCTGTCTGATATTCATTCGTGCGTTACAGCAGCAATTGGCACACTAAGAGGCCCGCTGCATGGTGGTGCGAATGAAGCGGCAATGGAAATGATCCAAGATTGGAAAACCGCTGATGAAGCAGAAACTAACATCATGCAGATGCTTGCTAACAAAGACAAAATCATGGGCTTCGGTCATGCGATTTATCGCGAAAGCGACCCACGAAATGCTCTAATCAAGCGCTGGTCAAAAGAGCTAGCTCAAGAGGTGGGAGATGAACAGCTTTACGCCGTTTCTGAGCGTGTTGAAGCGGTAATGAAGCGCGAGAAAGGACTGTTCTGTAATGCGGACTTTTTCCACGCCTCTGCTTACCACTTCATGGACATCCCAACCAAATTGTTTACTCCTATCTTCGTGATGAGCCGCCTTACGGGTTGGACGGCACACGTGTTCGAGCAAAGAGAAAACAATCGCATCATTCGCCCAAGCGCAGACTACACTGGGCCAGAGCATCAAGACTGGCTGCCAATCCATTTACGTTAGTCCTCTATATCGAGCCGACTTATGTCTTGAGGTGACTTCCGTCTTCATACGACAAGGCCTCAAGAACCAACGAATAGAATTTAACAGATAATGGTGGATGTATGTCTGATGTGAAACTTGAACAAGCTCAGTACCTTGATAAAAATCAGTACCGAAAACTTTTACCCGGAACTCATTTAGAATATTACGATGCTTGCGAAGCGGTAGAAGCGATATCTCCGGGCAGTTATAAAACCTTGCCTTATACGTCGAGAGTATTGGCAGAGCAATTAGTAAGACGCTGTGATCCTGAAACCCTTGAAGACAGCTTAAAACAGATCATTGAACGCAAGAGTGACCTTGATTTCCCTTGGTATCCTGCGCGTGTGGTGTGTCATGACATTCTTGGTCAAACAGCCCTAGTAGATTTGGCTGGATTAAGAGACGCGATTGCCGACCAAGGCGGAGACCCTGCCAAGGTGAACCCCGTTGTCGAAACCCAACTGATTGTTGATCACTCTTTAGCTGTGGAACATGCAGGCTTTGATAGTGAAGCCTTTGATAAAAACCGTGCGATTGAAGAACGCAGAAACGAAGATCGTTTTCATTTTATTGACTGGTGTAAAATCGCGTTTAAAAACGTGAGTGTGATTCCTGCGGGTAATGGAATTATGCACCAGATTAACTTGGAGAAAATGTCTCCAGTGATTCAATCTAAAGTAGGAATCGCGTTTCCTGATACCTGTGTCGGCACCGACAGTCATACTCCTCATGTTGACGCTCTGGGTGTTATTGCAATAGGTGTAGGTGGTTTGGAAGCTGAGACTGTGATGCTCGGTCGTCCGTCGATGATGCGATTGCCTGATATTGTAGGCGTTAAACTGACGGGTCAACGACAAGAAGGGATAACCGCAACGGATATTGTGCTTGCGATTACTGAGTTCCTTCGCAATGAGAGAGTGGTCTCAAGCTATTTGGAATTCTTCGGTGAAGGGGCTCGTGCTCTGACTATTGGTGACCGCGCAACGATATCTAACATGACGCCAGAATATGGTGCGACAGCGGGTATGTTCTATATCGATGAGCAGACTATTCAATACCTGAAACTCACTGGTCGAGAGCCTGAGCAGGTTGAACTAGTTGAACGCTACGCCAAGCAAACTGGGCTATGGGCTGACGATCTCGATTCTGCTCAATATGAGCGTGTACTTGAGTTTGATTTATCGAAGGTTGAGCGCAATCTTGCAGGGCCGTCTAACCCTCATCGCCGTTTGCCAACCAGAGAGCTGGCTGAACAAGGTATCAGTCAAACATCTTGGAAAGAGCAGCATGCTAAGCAGTACAGGGATGATCAGATGCCTGATGGTGCCGTAATCATCGCAGCGATTACCTCTTGTACTAACACCAGTAATCCAAGAAATGTGGTCGCCGCAGCATTGGTGGCTAAGAAAGCCAATCAACTTGGATTAGTTCGTAAGCCGTGGGTGAAAACATCATTTGCGCCGGGCTCTAAAGTTGCCAAGCTCTATCTTGAGTCGGCAGGTTTGCTACCTGAGCTGGAAAAGCTAGGCTTCGGTATCGTCGGCTATGCGTGTACTACCTGTAATGGTATGAGCGGAGCCCTAGATCCTGCTATCCAACAAGAGATCATCGACCGCGACCTGTATTCAACCGCTGTGTTGTCAGGGAATCGAAACTTTGATGGTCGAATCCATCCCTATGCCAAACAAGCGTATTTAGCCTCACCGCCATTGGTGGTTGCTTACGCGTTGGCTGGCACGATTCGCTTTGATATCGAGAAAGACAGCTTAGGTACCGACAACAATGGTAAGCCAATCTACTTAAGTGATTTATGGCCGAGTGATGCCGAGATCGATGCTGTTGTCGGTGAGCACGTTAAGCCTCAGCAATTCCAACAGATCTACGTAAAAATGTTCCAGCCAGACGAGGAGCAGGTGACGACTGAACCGCTTTATGACTGGCGACCTCAAAGTACTTATATCCGAAGACCACCTTATTGGGAAGGTGCTCTTGCGGGAGAACGAAGCCTATCTGGTATGAGACCTTTAGCGATTCTGGGTGACAATATCACTACAGATCACTTATCCCCTTCAAATGCGATTCTCGCTTCGAGCGCTGCGGGGGAATATCTCACCAAAATGGAAGTGCCGGAAGAGGACTTTAACTCTTACGCGACCCATCGAGGCGATCACTTAACCGCGCAACGAGCAACATTCGCCAACCCTAAGCTGTATAACGAAATGGTTAAGGACGCTGGAGAAGTTGTGCAAGGTTCACTAGCAAGAGTTGAACCAGAAGGTCAAGTTACGCGAATGTGGGAAGCGATAGAAACCTACATGAACCGTAAACAGCCTTTGATTGTCGTGGCGGGTGCCGATTATGGACAAGGTTCATCACGTGACTGGGCAGCCAAAGGGGTGCGCTTGGCGGGTGTTGAAGTGATTGTTGCCGAAGGCTTTGAACGAATCCACAGAACCAACTTAGTTGGAATGGGTGTGTTGCCTTTGCAGTTTAAAGCGGGAACCAATCGCAATACCTTAGAACTGGACGGCACCGAGCTTTACGACGTGTACGGCGACATTGAAGCAGGGTCTGATTTGGCTCTAGTCATCACTCGTAAAAACGGTGACAAGCTGGATGTTCCTGTGACCTGCCGACTAGACACGGCAGACGAAGTGAATGTGTACAGCGCTGGTGGCGTATTGCAACGTTTCGCTAAAGACTTTCTCGCACAGTAGGAGCTTATGATGACAAATAAACAGATAAAAGTACCTGCTACCTACATGCGGGGCGGAACAAGCAAAGGCGTTTTCTTCAACTTAAGTGACTTACCTGAGGCTGCGCAAGTTGCCGGAGAAGCTCGAGACGCATTACTTCTGCGCGTGATTGGTAGTCCAGATCCTTATGGCAAACAAACCGATGGCATGGGTGGTGCAACATCCAGTACCAGTAAAACCGTTATTGTTTCGAAAAGTAGTAAAGCCGATCACGATGTTGATTACCTATTCGGCCAAGTAGCAATAGACAAGCCGTTCGTTGATTGGAGCGGTAACTGCGGCAATCTGTCTGCTGCAGTGGGCCCATTTGCTATTCATAGTGGCCTAGTCGACTCGAATCGTATTCCAGAAAACGGTGTGGTCGAGGTGCGAGTATGGCAAGTGAACATAGAGAAAACCATTATTGTTCATGTACCTATCGCTGGTGGCGAAGTTCAAGAGTTAGGTGATTTTGAACTCGACGGTGTGACTTTCCCCGCCGCTGAGATCCAAGTTGATTTCCTAGACCCCGCCGATGCGAGTGGCTCTATGTTCCCAACAGGGAATGTTGTCGATTTTTTAGATGTTCCCGATCTGGGTTGCATCAAAGCGACATACATTAATGCTGGGATACCCACCATTTTTGTTGATGCTGAATCGGTTGGCTACCAAGGCACTGAACTTCAATCAGATATCAATAGTGATACCAAAGCCTTGGCTCTGTTTGAATCCATACGAGCACATGGTGCAGTAGCAATGGGTCTTATTGATTCTTTAGAACAAGCTGAATCACGTCAACATACACCTAAAGTCGCGTTTGTTGCTAAGCCTCAAGCGTACCAAGCTTCCAGTGGTAAATCGGTTGCTGTCGAAGATACTGACCTTCTAGTACGTGCTTTGTCTATGGGACAACTGCACCACGCCATGATGGGCACGGCAGCGGTCGCGATTGCTTCAGCGGCGAGTGTGCCAGGTACGTTAGTGAACTTGGCAGTCGGTGAGGGTTCCCGAGATTTTGTGACCTTTGGTCATCCATCAGGAACCTTAAAGGTCGGAGCTAAAGCTTTGCAGACGGAAAGCGGTTGGCAAATAGAACGGGCGATTATGAGTCGTAGTGCCCGAGTGATCATGGAAGGTGCCATCCGTGTGCCTTTTCCTAAGTAAAGCGATTGTCGTGAACGGTCAAATGTTCACGAACACAACGCTGAGAAAAGAGTGCACCCAAGTGACACTGCCAAAAGCTAGGCGCTTGGACTAATGGATAAATCATGGAGGAGGCACTATGTCTGCTACGAATCGAATGAAAAGAAAAACCGATTATATCACCGAGTATCAATGGGCTAGGGAAGACCCCAATTCGTTCTGGGAAACACAAGCACAAGCGATAGATTGGTTTGAACCACCAAAAACGATATTACAAACTGACGATAACGGTATTGAACGTTGGTTTCCTGATGGGGTGATGAACACCTGCTGGCTCGCGCTTGATTACCATTGTGAAAATGGGCGAGGTGGCAATACCGCGCTGATTTACGATTCTCCAGTTACAGGAAATCAATCCTCATACACTTACAATCAATTGCGTGACCAAGTGGCAAAAGTCGCAGGTATGTTAGCCACGCAAGGCGTGACCAAAGGCGATCGTGTGGTGATCTACATGCCAATGATTCCTGAAGCGGCAATGGCAATGCTGGCTTGTGCTCGACTAGGCGCGGTGCATTCGGTGGTGTTTGGTGGTTTTGCTCCTCATGAGCTTGCCGTTCGTATCGAAGATGCTGAACCGAAGGTCTTGATTACTGCCTCCTGCGGTGTCGAGATAAATAAAGTTCTGCCATATAAGCCGATGGTCGACAGGGCGATCATGGACAGCCGCTGGAAGCCCGAAAAAGTGGTGGTATTCCAAAGAGAGCAATCTCTAGCCGAGTTGAACAATGAACGCGATGTACTTTGGCAACAAGCTGTTGATGATGCTTTGCCTCATGTGTGTGTGCCTGTTCTAGCGACTGACCCACTATATATATTGTATACATCAGGGACGACGGGTAAGCCAAAAGGCGTGGTGCGCGATAATGGTGGTCACGCGGTCGCGATGAAATACTCGATGAGCACTATCTACGATATGCCGCAAGATGGCGTATTTTGGGCGGCTTCTGATGTCGGCTGGGTAGTGGGGCATTCTTATATTGTTTATGCACCATTGATTCATGGTTGTACTACGATTCTGTTTGAAGGTAAGCCAGTCAGAACGCCAGATCCCGGCGCATTCTGGCGAGTGTGTGAAGAGTACAACGTCGATGTATTGTTTTCTGCGCCAACAGCGTTTAGGGCCATTAAGAAAGAAGATCCTGAAGGCGAGTTGCTCACCAAGTATGACTTATCATCGCTCAAGTCGATTTTCATGGCTGGCGAGCGCTTAGACCCGCCAACATTGGATTGGGTCGAGTCTCATACCAATAAACCGGTTATCGACCACTGGTGGCAAACCGAAACGGGTTGGGCTATTTCTGCCAATCCGACAGGGCTTGAATCTTTGCCTGTAAAAGCGGGTTCTTCAACCAAGCCAGTACCCGGTTACCAAGTGGAGATCCTCAATGAATTGGGTGAAACGGCACAGCCAAATCAGCAAGGCTTTGTTGCACTCAAACGTCCACTACCACCCGGTTGTCTGCCAACGGTTTGGCGTAATCATGATCGATTTGAATCTGGCTATCTGAGCCAATTCCCAGGCTATTATGTTTCTGGGGACGGTGGCTATCTCGATGAAGATGGGTATCTATTTATTATGGGCCGTATCGACGATGTGATAAACGTAGCGGGACACCGTCTGTCGACTGGAGAAATGGAAGAGATCGTGGGTGGTCACCCAGCCATTGCAGAATGTGCGGTAGTCGGGATTCACGATGACTTGAAAGGACAACTTCCTTTAGGTCTAGTTGTGTTAAAAGATGGCGTAAAAGTCGATGGCATTGAGTTGCAAAGGGAATTGGTTGGCAAGGTTCGTAATGAGATCGGCGCGGTAGCTTGTTTTAAGCAAGCCTTGGTTGTTGAGAGGTTACCTAAGACACGCTCAGGTAAGATCTTACGTAGAACGATCCGGCAGATCGCAGAAGGTGAACAATATGTGGTGCCTTCAACTATTGACGACCCTACCAGCTTAACTGAAATTGCTGAAAAGCTCGGCAAATAGACGTCGCAGTTTAGGTAATCTCACCTTCGGCTTGTTGATTTATACATAATCCGGCGTGATGGTTTACCTAAACTCTACTTTATTCATCCGCTTATCCATTGCGTTTACTATGACCTCATTATGAATCCCACATATTGAGGTCTTTTTATGCGAGCGTACTTTTTGTTGATTGCTTTATTGGTCAGTGGTGCTGCTAGTGCCAGTATTTCAAAGGATGAAGCGAGTAGAGCGTTGTTAGAACCTTTGAGTCATCCCAAGGTATTTAAATGTGTATCAAAGACTGGCGTCGATCTCTATCAAGCGGTTTTTGATATTGGTGTGGGATATGAAGCCGACCCTATTAACTCGAAGATGATCGTTAATTCAAGGAAAGGCCGCTACGAATATCAAATCTTAGGCGCAGTAAGGTCTGAAAGAGCTGGTGAAATTGTCGTGTTAACTCGCCATGTGGGAGACGGTGTTAAAGTTGCGGCTATGATTGATGACGAAAATGGCAAGATACTGGGGATCGGCGATAAAAATCATTATCGAGATTGTGGTGTTAGGCCACCACCTAGCGTAGCAAACATGCAAAACTTTTGGTCTAAAGGCTAAGAGATATGTGAAAGGCAAGAATTATAGAGAAAGCGCGATTGAGGCGACCTTATTGGTCGCCTTTTTTGTTGGTGAGGATAAAGCGAGCTCAAAGCTATATATCATTAATCAGTTATGCGATGGCTGAATAATACATAGCTGAACATGATGTATCGTCTAAACGTGGCTTTATTTATCTTATTAACGGCTCTGCTTAAGATGGTTCTACTCAAAACGAAGAACTAAGCGAGACTCCTATGAAATTCACTAAACCTTTTCTTTTAGCGACACTGATTGTGACTCTTTCTGGTTGCGCATCACCAGCAATGGATAACGAAAATGAGAATGCCGCACGTAATCGTGGTGCGGTAGGTGGTGCTTTATTAGGAGCAACAGCCGGCGCTCTAACTGGAGATGCGAGTTTAGCCGTTAAGGGCGCTGCATTAGGTGGTGTGACCGGTGGTGTTGCGGGTTCAATGAAAGATACGGACGATGCAAGAAACGCACAACGAACCCAAGTTACTGCTGATGGTCTAGCGCAAGACAATCGCACTGATGCAGAAAAGCGAGTTGCGGAAGTAGAGGCGGAAATTAAGCTTATTGAACTGGAACAACAGCTTGCTGATCTCAAAGAAGAGAAAGAAGATAACGGTGCATAAAGCTGAAGCTACAGCAAAAGCCACAGCAAAAACCATAGCTTCGATATTCGTTTAATTCAAAATCATTCAAACAGAATGGCCACGTAATGTGGCCGTTTTTGTATCTAAAATACACACTTCAAACAATGAATTAATTCAATAACTTGTATAGATACTCACGCCAAGTAAACTAGACTCAGTTTAGATATTAATTTGGTTTGAGAAGCGCAATAGTCATGAATGTCACCTTAAGGGCCGCAAAGCACGCGGATTTAGAACAACTTAACGAGTTAATGTTCGATCTCCACCATCACCACCACCTTGCTAGCCCAGAGCACTTTAAAACGGCAGAAGAGATTGAGCAGGAAAAAAGCATTGCACGATACTTGGATGACCCTGAATGTTTGGTTTATGTGGCATTAAAAGGAGAGCTCATTGTTGGCTTTATCTCTGGGCATTTTTGTGAGCTTATCTCAACGGTCAGCAAACCAGTGCCGATGGGAAGTGTCGATGAACTGTTTGTCTTGCCTGATTATCGAAAAGAATCGATTGCTGAAAAGTTGTTTAACAAAGTTGAAAGTACTTTTGATGATTATGGGGTTGAACAAGTCTTTGTAGAAGTTTGGGACTTTAATTCACCTGCCAAGGACTTCTACCAAAAAATGGGGTTCACACCTCACATTCAATGGATGAGGAAGGCTTTGCACAAAACGTAGACAGCGATTTTGTGCGTGTTTGATTACACTAGAGTAGTCTTTAACTTTTTCTCTTATTTTTAGGTAAACTCGTTGGCTATTCGACATTTATTAGTTTTCATATTATCTCTTTTGAGTACTACTTCCGCTTGGGCAAGCAACACTTTGCCCGATCATATCGCGGGCGCCTTGTGTGTAGTACGTGCCGATAACCAAATCGTATTGGTTGATGAATTGATCACCGGTCAATTGTCTCTACCGGGAGGCACTGTTGTTTCAGGTGAGCCGCCAGCCGTCGCGGCGCAACGTGAAACGTGGGAAGAGGCTGGTTTGTCGGTAACGGTCGGTGATGTGCTAGGTTATACCGACAGTGCCGTCGTGTTTGATTGTATTTCTGACTCTGAAGTGATCAGTTACAAGGCTCGAAATGAGTTAGGTGGCTTTGAGCTGCCGATTTGGTTTGCTCCTCATTATGGCGTGGAAGTCAGCCGAGCGATGTTACTTCCTCCTACTGAATTGCAAGATCACCAATACCGCTACCCAGAACAGTGGTCTGAGATTAACGAGCTGTTTTTATCTGCGACAGATCAACCGGTGACGTATGTGACTGAGCTGGTGGGCGCGGCACCCAAAGTCCATCAAGTTGAATTAAATTGGATTGTGTCACTTCAAAACACGTTCGATAAGATGCCAAGCGTATTTGCGAATACTGTGCTTTTGACTGACTTGTTGGCCAAGCCATGGGTCTTCATTGTGATATTGCCGTTAATTGCTTGGTACTTTGGCCGTAACTTCGCGTTGAAGTTTGGCTTCACTTTGATCTCGGTGACACTACTTACTTTAATCGCGCACCAAGGTTTTGGTTTTCCACGTCCACACGCTTACATGCCAACATTGAAACTGGTGATGAGCAGTGGGTATAGTTTTCCAAGTCTGTTGGCTGCCTTGTGGGTCAGTTTAACCTTGTTAGTCTTTTGGAAACTAAAGCGCCTCTTGGAGCAAAAAGCCATTCTGGTAGTGCTCGCTGGCCTGCTGTGGATCATGCTATTTAAGTCTTATTCAGGTAGTGCGTTTTTTAGTGATGTATTAATGGGTGGCGTATTAGGCGCTTTAACGACGTGGCATATCGTGAGATTAGACGCGAAACCGGATGTTGATATTAGCGCCTTATTGAGTTCTAAAGGTGTTTGGTGGGCATTGTGCTTACTGTCGATTGTTCTGACGGTGATATGGCCACTGCCAACATTCTCATTCTGGGTGGCGATTTTGATGACGATTGCATGCCTAGTGACGTTAACAGACTCGAAACCTTTGGTTGGTCAGTTCTCATTCAAGATCGTTCTTGGAGTGATGGCGATGTTGTTAGCGGGAAATCTGCTGATTAGCTGGGCTGGAAGCTTTGTCTCTTTCAGCGGTATTGCTTTATTTATTGTTGAAACGTTACGTTTCCCAATCTTGATTCTGTTTGGTGTGGTGGCATTTCGTCTGCCATGGAAAAGAGAGTAAGCGACTCGACTAACACAAAATCAAAAAGGCTGTGCAGTGCACAGCCTTTGTCATTTCTGAAACAAGCAAAAAGTAATTCTTATTAGAACCTGTTGAGCGTTTATGAGTTGAAGATAAACTTCTCAATCGCGACCGCTACACCATGGTCGTCGTTGCTAGCTGTGATGTGATCCGCCAGTTTCTTGGTTTCTTCCATTGCGTTTTCCATTGCAATGCCAAGGCCTGCGTATTCAAGCATATGGTGATCGTTTTCAGCATCACCCATGCAGATGACTTCTTCCGCTTTAATGCCTAAGTGTTTCGCTATCGCTTCAATACCGACACCCTTGTTTGATTTCGGGTTTAGGAACTCTAAGAAGAATGGTGCACTTTGTACGATAGTAAACTGAGTCTTAAGCTCTTGTGGCAACTTACCGATGATTTCAGTCAGCTTGCTTGGTTCAGCGACAATCATAGTTTTGATGATTTCGTGGTCATCTTCTAGTTGAGAAAAGTCGAACTCGGTTATATCTAAGCAATTAATACGCGCTTCAATACCAGTGTACTCATTGTTCTCAGGTGTGATTAAGCCGTGGATCTTGCTGAAAGCATGGACATAACCACCAAGCTGTTCAGCGAGGGCAGCAATCTCTTTTGCGGCTTTACCGTTGCTGATCTCACTGTGAATGATCTCTTTTGTCGATACGTTCTGAACCATAGAGCCGTTGTAGAAGAGTACAAAGTCATCTTCGCCGTCAATCGAAAGCTCATCTAATTTGCTTTGCATGCCTTCTAAAGGGCGACCAGAAGCGAGAACTACTTTCACACCTGCAGCTCGTGCTTTGGCGATTGCGTCTTTGTTCTCTTGAGAAATCACTTTTTCACTGTTGAGTAGTGTGCCATCCATATCAAGAGCAATCAGTTTGTACATGTTGTTCCTTACTAAAAAATTAAAAGCTAACGAAATCTATGGGCGAAAGGATAAGGGAACTTGAAAGTTCAGGCTAGGGCTTTGATCAACTCATTTATCAGTACTCATTTGTTTGACCAAAAGGGGGAAGTGCTTTAAGGTCTGCGGTTGATTAATTTCATCAAATGATTGAGCTGAGGGAAAGTTGTACAAGATTAATGAAATGTTTGAAACCATTCAGGGTGAGGGCGTGTTTACTGGCGTTCCCGCTGTTTTTGTTCGTCTGCAAATTTGCCCAGTGGGCTGTTCTTGGTGTGATACCAAGCAGACCTGGGAAGCGTTGCCAGAAGAGGAAACCAGCCTTGGCGATATTATGGTTAAGACAGAAGATTCACCTACTTGGTCAGCAATCGATGCTCAAGGAATCGTGAATGAATATATCAAGCAAGGTTACACTGCTAAGCACATTGTGATTACTGGTGGTGAGCCATGCATTTATGATCTTGTTCCTCTTACTGAAGCGTTTGAGCAGCACGGTTGTCGCTGTCAGATTGAGACTAGCGGAACATCAGAAGTTAAAGCCACACCGGACACTTGGGTTACGGTGTCACCGAAAGTGGCGATGAAAGCGAAACTGGAAATCTTAGATAGCGCCTTGCAACGTGCTAACGAAATTAAGCATCCAGTAGGTACAAGCAAAGACATCGAACAACTTGACGGTTTATTGGAGCGAGCAGCAGTTCCTAACGACACTGTTATAGCTCTGCAACCAATCAGCCAAAAAGACCGCGCTACTCAGCTTTGTATTGATACCTGCATTGAGCGCAATTGGCGCTTATCAATACAAACTCACAAATATTTGAGCATCGCATAGGTTGTATTTTTACTGGGCAAGATAAGTCGCTAGTAGAAGGTTCTCGTAAGGATTTAAGATGAAAAAAGCAGTGGTAGTATTCAGTGGTGGTCAAGACTCAACAACGTGTCTTGTTCAAGCATTAAAAGAGTATGATGAAGTTCATGCGATTACGTTTGATTATGGTCAGCGCCATAGACTCGAGATTGAAGTTGCTGAGTCATTGTCGAAAGAGCTTGGTGTGAAAGCGCACAAAGTGATGGATGTGACTCTGTTGAATGAACTGGCTATCAGCTCTTTGACTCGTGACGATATTCCTGTGTCTCATGAGCTGCAAGAGAATGGGCTGCCGAATTCATTCGTTCCTGGTCGTAATATTCTATTTCTGACTCTAGCGGGTATTTACGCTTACCAAATCGGTGCTGAAACCGTGATTACAGGTGTGTGTGAAACAGACTTTTCTGGTTACCCTGATTGTCGTAATGACTTTGTGAAGGCGATGAACTCTGCACTTGTACAAGGTATGGACAAGCAGCTTGATATCAAAACACCGCTAATGTGGTTAAACAAGGCTGAGACATGGGCGCTAGCAGACCAGTACTCAGCACTTGAACTTGTTAGAAACAAAACACTGACTTGTTACAACGGCATTGTTGGTGATGGCTGTGGCGATTGTCCGGCATGTGAACTGCGTAAAGTTGGCCTTAACGATTACCTCGGTGATCGCGAAAGCATCATGGCTGAGTTGGTTCGCAAACAGGCTGAGAATAAATAATTTCAGGTAAATCAATCGGTTCGTTATATGCATCAATAATGCAGTTTCGGCCGTTGCTTTTGGCTTGATAGAGTGCTTGGTCGAGCACTGAATACAAGTCATCAAAGTCACTTAATGCGTTTGAGGTTGCTAGATAAGCAAAACTCGCGGTCACATTAAGTGACTTTTTGCTTTCTGATAAAAAGACAGTGCTTGAAATGGCGTAGTGCAACTCTTCAACGCGTTCTCGTACCTCTGCTGGTGGGGTATCGGTTAACATGATGACAAATTCTTCACCCCCTAAGCGACCAAACAATTCACCATTCACTAAGTGTTTTCTAATTTGATCACTAATATGGACCAGTGCCCGATCACCAGTAGGGTGCCCATGCTCATCATTAATCTTCTTAAACTTATCTAGATCGAGCAGCACGAGCACATGCTGTTTGTCCGTCCCTTTACAGCGTTTCACTCTTTTGATTCTTCGAATTATCTCAGTTCGGCTATATGCTTTCGTTAAGCCATCAATTGCTGCTTTTGCGCGAACCGTTTTGTTTATCAATACCGTGAAGCTTGCAGCGCAAAGCAACAGAATAACAACGATGTTGTACATCCATCTTTGATGTTCCATTTTTTCAATTTGAACGCGGTCGAGTTTCGTCTGATGTGTCAGGAAAGAGCTTTCTAGTTCTTGTTCATATTTGGCGTGCGTCAGGCCGAGCGCTTCGAGTGCGAGTCGATTGTCGATATCTCTAGCTTCCATTTGTATTGACGAGTATCGCTGGTAGAAATAGAAAGCTTGTTGGTAATCGCTGAGTGATTGATGAATATCAGAAAGCTGAAGAAGTGACTGCGCGATGTATTTATGCCTTGTGACTTGTTCAGCTAATTCTAGCGCTTGTTGAGCATAGTTGAGTGCTTCCGTTGGCAGTTTCTGTTCTTCGAACATATCGCTGATCGCCAAGTAAGCATTGATGCGAATGACATCATTGCTCAGTTCGCTCGAAGCTGAAAGAGACTCAATTAGGTAGGTTCTCGCCACATCATAGTTTTTCGTTTGAGTGTACGCTTTTCCTAAGCCAAGACTTGTGAGTGCAATACCGTAGCTATGCGACGTTGAGCTCAGCAGTGTTCTTGCTGTCTGAAAGTGGTGAATTGCTAGTTCACTTTGCTCTTGGTTAAGGTAGAGATCCGCAAGGCTGTGATGCACTTGTGCTTTCATTAAATCTGAAGCGTTTACTCTGAGAATGAGAGCTTGCTCTAGATACTCCGCCGATTTTTCATATTGCTTTAATTCTTTGAGCAAGTTACCCACATCGTTGTAAACCCCTGAAATATCATGCCCTTGTGGAAACACGTTTATTAGTGATAGGTAGGTGTCTAGTGCAGCTTGATAGTCACTGCGGAAATGATGATTGTTCGCGATGACTCGATAAGTCCCGAATTTTGGTAATACAGGGTCAGCGATGTCATGTAAATCTGACTGAAGGGCAGAGCAGTAATAGTTCGCTTGATGGTATTTAGCTTGCTCGTTAAGCGATCGGCATAGCTGGTACTTTAGTAAGGCTTTACCAGTTAAATCACTGCGAGATTGCATTTTCGCCAAAAGTGTTAGAAAGCCTTGTTGTGCTTGTTCATATTGGCCTTTGCCGTCTTTCCTCAGAGCAGAAATAAACGCTGTTTCTATCGCTTGGTAGTCATTGTCGTTTGAAGCGATTCCGTAGAACGGCTGATCTCGGTGGCTCATGTATTGATACAGAAGAGACGCAAGGTAAAGCTTATCTCCATAAACCGTTGAGCCGATGTAGCGTGTTTGCAGCATGTTTAATGCGCGCTCAGGAGAGTGGTTTAAAGTAGAGAGATAAAGCGCGTTCCAATCAGCATTTGGAGTAGAGCTTAGATTGGAGGTATAGACTGGTGAATTGTGGTCACGATCTGATGTTGATACTTGGCTATAAGAACAAAAGCTAATGAATAGTAGAAAGGTAACAAAAACGAAGTGATTCACAAGAGACGATCAATCAGATAAAGAACGATATTCTATTATTAGTTTGATGTTGCTTCAAATTTTGAATGGTGCGACTACGTGGTTATGCGAGGTAGGTCTCTAATTTATTGATACTAATCAGAGGTATATCGGTCGCGCGAATCGTGCGACCGATATCGGAAATTAGATGTATAATTTCGCTAGGTCAGAAGGCTCAAGTTCTTTGCCTTCTAATGTTGCATTCCAGTTAGTACCAACAAGAACGCCGTCTTCAGCAAGAGTCAGTAACCAATCTTCTACAAAGATATCTAGTGGAATTTCTAATACTTCGAAGTCAGCCCACTCTTCAACGTTGTGAGTTTGAGCATCTTCTTTTGAAGACCAGAATGGCATCACTTCGCTGTTTTCGAATTCACTTGAGTCACATGCTAGCCAACCTTCTTCGTTGCGAAGGCCCCATACCAGTTTAGTTTCTTGTGTTTCAGAAACGAAAAGTTCTAGATTTGCTTGAGTATCAGCTGTTAGTTTGCTCATGGATTAATTCTCTATGTTGATAACGTGGCAAGATTAACATTATAGACGGCTTAGGTATATGCTATTCAAGGAATTATCACCATACTGAAACGTTAACTTAAGATAACGTTTCAGTATGGTAAAAGCTGGGTACGCCTACTTTTTAATTTTGGTGAAGATGTGCCATTCTTCTTTGATATTACCCTTAAATCCAACAACGGAAGCAACAACTTTTCGATGTAGTGCGTGATTGATTTGGGTGTCATCACTGCTGAATTCAGAATCACCATGACCTACGATGCTGACTCTAGATGGCTGAATACCGTTGCTAATTAGCGCTCGTCTTACATGTGATGCACGTTCTTTCGAAAGCTTTAGGTTATGTTCCGCGTTACCTACTTTGCTGGCATAACCTTGCAATTCAATGCTGGTACTTTCGTAGCGCTTTAAAAATGCCGCCATTTGGCGTATCTGCCCTAGAAAGACAGGGTTTATTTCCGTTGAATTATTAGCGAAGAGTATATGCAGCTCTTTCTTTTCCGATGACTCGAAATATGATCCACAACCGTCGTTATCGATCTCGGCACCAATTTGTGTATCGGGACATAAATCTCGCGCGTTTATTACACCGTCATTGTCATCATCTTGAAGATCGTAAATTTGAGTGGCCGGTGGTAGAGCGCGATATTCGAATTCATCTTCGTTGTTTTCAGCTAAAACATTGGCAGATACAACCATGAAGCAAAGCGATAATACTGTGTTGGTAAGCTTCATTAATATTCCACCTTTTCATTCCATTCTTCTGGGATCTCAACTCGTAAACCGATGAGTAGGTTACCAGTTGCGTTCATTACGCGATATTTTGCGTATTGCTCGTCATACTTAGCATCTAAATAGCCTTTACGAGCTTCGAATAATTCATTCTCAGTGTTAAGTAAGTCGAGAAGGGTACGTTTACCGATACGGTATTGTTTCTCATATGAGATTACCGTGTCTGATGCCGAGTCTACGTGGTCAGATAGGAACTCTTTTTGCTGAACCGTTAAATCAAGTGCGCTCCATGATAGACGTAGACTCTCTTCTACATTGCGGTAAGTACTTTCGCGAAGGTCCTTGGCTTTGTTGAGTTGGTAGGCTGCACTTTCTGTGCGGTCTTGATCCGAACCACCATTGTAAAGGTTGTATCTTAAACGAACCATGGCAGAAAACTCATCGCTGCTGCCTTCTGTACCACCGGCGTCATCACGCCAAGTTTGAGCGGCTTCAAAAGAAACAGTCGGGTAGTTGGTACTCTTAGATTGTTTGTATTGGAACTTCGCTGAGTCAACATCGGCTTGTGCAATCTTAATGACTGGATGCTGGTTAAACGCTTTTGCCAACGCACCATCAACGGTATAAGGAATTGCACCCGCATCTGCGCGAGGGAAAGTTAACCCTAAAGGAGATTGACCAACAAGTCTTTTAAACTGAGTATGCGTATCAAAAAGGTTGTTTTGAGCAGCAAGCAAATTCCCGTGCGCTTTCGCAATACGAGCTTCAACTTGTGACATATCTGCGGTTGAACCAATACCTGATTCCACGCGCTTACGAATATCGTTATATATCTCTTTGTGCGTCGCTAAGTTACTTTCCGAAAGAGAAAGCACTTCATAGGCTTTCACTGCATCAAGATAAACCTTTGTTACTTCTAAAGCGATGTCTTGCGCGTTAGATAGTAGTTGATAGCGCACGGACTCTGCATCAGCCGCAGTACGGTCAATATCATTGGATGTATTAGCGCCATCCCATATTAACTGGGTCAAGGTGATCGTTGCTTCTTTTCTAGTCAGATCGGTAGTGTCTTGGTTGGTTGCTAGATCAGTATGTTCATAACCAATCCCACCATCTAAGTCTATACTTGGTCGATAAGCACCACCAGAAGCGTCGTTAAGATAACGCTTACTGATATATTCGTTATAAGCACTTTTGATTTCAGGGTTGCTTTCTAATGTAAACGCAACGGCTTGCTCTAAGGTTTGTGCTGTTGTCGGCAAACTTAGCGCTATAGCTAACCCTAATGTTGTCGTTTGAATGTAATTCAATTTCCATCTCTCCAAATTGGACTGCATCTAAACCTACGCTTTTTAATGTGCTAGATACGAAATTTAGATGAACCGCCAAAAAAATAACGTTCGCTCGAGAAGCTACCGTAAATGGTTGTAAAGTTGTTAACAGTTTGCTGTGCGTTTTATGATGATTTTTAGAACGTCAATTTTACGTTTTTAGCTCTGTTATTTTTCGCAAACACAATAACTTATATTGATAGTGTGAGCACTTTCATTATTGTGTGATGTGATCAGCGTCATTACCTTGTCACTCGGTATGTTAAATGCACGATTCATAACTAGGAATTATGTGATGTTAAATGTTATATTTCGGCTAATATTATAAATAAGATGTCACAAAGTTGACGTGACAAGCGAAAATGGTTTTTAGGGGTTGATATGGACATTACAGCATTGAATTTGACCGGTGCTCTTGCATTGGGTCAGCGCATGGTTATTTCAGTTGATGGCACGGTTAGAGTACTCGAAGATGGAGAGCCTCTACAGGCTGGAGATGTAACTCTTGAATCTCAAAATGGACCTAATGAACCTCAGGTATCAGTTAAGCGTTTTTCACCTGAAGACGGTGAAGTTGAACTAGACCAGGATATCGCAAATATTTTTGCCGCATTAGAAGAAGGTGAAGACCCTACTGAGTTAGGAGATGAGTTCGCTACCGCTGCTGGTCAAAATGGTTCTAGCTTGGCAACTAGTGGGACTGTAGAGCGAGACGGTGAAGAAACGATCCCAGCAACCGAATTTATAACAACGGGATTTGAAGCGCTGGGCATGTCGCGAACTCAAAGCCTGAGCCTTCTAGAGCAATTCCGTTTCGCACAACAAGAGCCAATCTTTGTAGACCTTTCTTTTAGCGCGCTTGAAGATGCACTAAGTGCATCTGTTCCAGAAGATACTTTGTTAAGCGGCCAGTTAACTGCGACCGATGCAAATAATGACCTTCTTACCTTCTCAGTTGAATCGGGCCCTTCTAACGGTAGCCTTACCCTAAATGAAGATGGCTCTTGGCAATACACTCCAGATGCAAACTATAACGGTCCAGATAGCTTCCAAGTTATCGTGACGGATGAAACTGGTCTGACAGACACGTTAACTGTCACAATTGATGTTACGCCAGTGAATGATGCGCCAGTAGCAGAGCCTAAGGACCGTTCCTTATTAGAGGACCAGGTTATTAGCGGTAGCATCAATGCTACGGATGTAGATCAACCTGTAGGTGAACCACTAGTGTTTACTACGGACACCTTAGTTGAAGGTCTAACTTTAAACGAAGACGGTAGTTATGAATTCGATGCGTCTTCTTATGGTTATCTATCCGAAGGTGAAGAACTAAAGATTGAAGTACCAGTCACAGTAACTGATGACCAAGGTGCAACTGATACAACAACGTTAATTATCACAGTCACAGGCACTAATGACCTTCCAATCGCAAACGCCGACACTAGTGCAGTGGAAGAAAACAGCACAGTAACCGTAGATGTGTTGGCTAACGACACCGATTTAGACGATGGTGCGACCTTTACCTTAGACAATGTGAGCTCGGACAAAGGTCTGGTGACCATCGTTGATAATAAACTAGTGTTTGAAGCGACTGGCGAAGATTTTGATCACCTGCCAGTAGGTGTAACAGAGCAAGTCGTGGTGACGTACACGATGAGCGATGAAAGTGGCGAGCCGATCACATCGACCGCGACTATTACTGTCACCGGTACTAACGACAGGCCAATCGCTCGCAATGACAGTGGGTCTATTAACGAGGATGCGACTTTAGCAGTAGATGCATCAATAGGGTTACTGAAAAATGATAGCGATATTGATGGCGATAACCTCGAAGTCATTGGTATTCGGACAGGTGCCGAAAATGCATCAAATAGCACAGCTGGAACTGTAGGATCTGGATTAACCGGTAGCTTTGGTACTCTGATTGTTAACGAAGACGGTAGTTACAACTACGTTGCTGATAATGCGGATAGCTTAAAAGCTGGTGAGCAGGTGTCTGAAACGTTCACTTATACGATAAGTGATGGTAAGGGGGGGATGGATACTGCGGCCTTAACTATTACGGTCACTGGCACAAATGATGGACCAAAAGCAACTGATGATAGTTACAACGAAAGTAGCGAGACGTTACTTTTCTCCGAGTCATTTGAACAAATGATAAACACTGGCAGATGGACAGTTGTGACTGGTGATGATCTTGGCGACTGGAATGCGACCAACGGGCTAGAGGTTCAGCGTGATGGTCTAATTGCTGATGCAACTCATGGTGACTATCTTGCTGAACTCGACGCTCACAAAAACACTGAAATTTCAACGATTATAGACACTTCAGGTCAAGATAGTATTCGGGTTGAATTTGACTATAACCCTCGCCAAGATGGTAACTCGTCTTCTGATATGGTCTTTAAAATCGGTGACACCTCGGTCACGGTACATGCGGATGGGACCCTTTCCGGTGCTAATGGACTTGATATTCAAATAAGCCTACCAGATGCTAATGGTTGGTACCGTGTTACCGCCGAGCTGGAGGTGCAAGCTGATAGTACGGAGTTAGCATTTGCAGGAGATGGTGCTTCAGATAGTCTTGGGGCTTTGATTGACAACGTTATTGTAACGGGGATCAACCAACCTGAGCTCGTTACGCGTGAAGATGAGCCTATTACGATCCCATTCGCAGAGTTGTTAGCGAATGATACTGATATCGATGGTGATGTTCTTTCAATTGTTGTTGGTTCAATAACGTCTGAGGTCAATGGCACATTATCGGTTGACTATGTAAACGAAACGATCACATTCACACCAGATCAAGACTACAACGGTGAGGCCACATTCCAATATACAGTCACTGATGGAAATGGTGGCGAAGACCAAGCGACAGTGACATTAAATATCACACCTGTAAACGACGCGCCCGAACTCAATGTCGATACCGGCGAGGTTGGTGAAGACGCAACTTTAACCGTTGGTGCTGGTAACGGTTTACTATCCAATGACTCCGATGTCGATGGCGACTCATTGAACGTCACGGGCATTTTGAACGGCATCACGGGCACCGCGACCGCCGTGGCAGAGAGTGGCGACACGGTGATCAGCAATGATTACGG
Source organism: Vibrio sp. 10N.222.55.A1 (assembly GCF_041473835.1). Taxonomy (NCBI): domain Bacteria; kingdom Pseudomonadati; phylum Pseudomonadota; class Gammaproteobacteria; order Vibrionales; family Vibrionaceae; genus Vibrio; species Vibrio sp. 10N.222.55.A1. The sequence goes on from NZ_JBFRSX010000043.1 coordinate 46,082, forward strand.
CACATTGACCATTCGTGCTGACGGTAGTTACAGCTTTGTGGCGGACGGCAGTGATTCTCAAGCGTTGGCAACAGAAGCGACCGCGGAAGTGGTGTTCACCTACACCGCGAGCGACGGCACGGTCAACCAAACCAATACCTTAACCATTACCGTGACAGGCACCAACGATGCGCCTCAGTTAACCGCCGATGTGGGCGAGGTGAATGAAGACGCGACCTTAACGGTCAGTGCAGAAGACGGCGTGTTGGCCAATGACAGCGATGTCGATGGCGACTCATTGAACGTCACGGGTATTTTGAACGGTACTACGGGCACCGCAACCGCAGTGGCAGAGAGTGGCGACACAGTGATAAGCAATGATTACGGCACATTGACCATTCGTGGCGATGGCAGCTACAGCTTTGTGGCGGACGGCAGCGATTCTCAAGCGTTGGCCACAGGAGCGACCGCGGACGTGGTGTTCAGCTACACCGCAAGCGATGGCACGGTCAACCAAACCAATACCTTAACCATTACCGTGACAGGCACCAACGACGGTCCAGTAGCGATTGATGACACATATGAAACTCATAGTGAGACGCTGCTCTTCTCTGAGTCCTTTGAAAACATGACAAACACAGGTCGTTGGACTGTAGTAACTGGCGACGAACTAGATGATTGGGAAGCAACAAATGGTCTAGAGATTCAGCGTGACGGTCTCATAGCTGAAGCGACAGACGGTGACTACCTCGCTGAGCTTGATGCTCATCAAAACACCGCGATCACAACAAATATTAATACGTCAGACCAAGATAGCGTGCGTGTTGAATTTGATTACAACCCTCGACGAGACGGTAATTCATCTTCTGACATGACGTTTAAAGTCGGTGACACGTTAGTTACTGTTCACGCAGATGGATCTCTATCGGGTGCCGACGGACTTAATGTCCAAATAGGGCAACCTGACGCAAATGGTTGGTATAAGATCACGGCTGAGTTCGAAGTCCAAGGGGACGTTACGGACCTTACATTTGCAGGCGCTGGAGCTTCAGATAGCTACGGTGCGTTGTTAGATAACATTACAGTGACAGGTATTAATCAATCTAAACTTGTTACTGCTGAAGACACGTCTATCACGATTTCTTTTGATGAATTGTTGGCGAATGATACTGACATTGATGGTGATGAGCTCTCAATTGTTGTGGGTTCAATTACCTCCGCGACTAATGGTGAGCTGTTTGTCGACTACACAAACAATACAATTATATTCACACCGGATACCGACTATAACGGGGAGGCAACTTTTAAATATAAAGTGACCGATGGGAACGGTGGGGAAGACGAAGCAGAAGTTACGCTTAATATTACTCCTGTGAACGATACACCAGTGCTGATAGGTGATTTGTTGGGTGAAGTGGATGAAGAAGGCAGCTACACCATTACGGCTGAGGACTTAGGCTACACGGACGTTGACGATACAGACACAGGCGTGACCTTCACGGTCGGCAACGCGAGCAACGGCACAATCTTAGTGAACGGCGTCGCGTCAAGCAGCTTCACGGTGGCGCAGTTGGCGGCGGGTAAAGTGACGTTTAAACATGACGGCAGCGAAACCACGTCGGCGTCTTTCAATATTAACGTTGAAGACGGTAACGAAGATGGCAGCACACCGGTAGACAGCACTTTCAACTTGACGGTGACGCCAGTGAATGATGCGCCGGAGCTGACAGGCGATCTGGCGGCGGAAGTGGACGAGGCAGGCAGCTACACGATCTCGGCAGCTGACTTGGGTTATACAGACGTTGACGATACAGACACAGGCGTGACCTTCACGGTCGGCAACGCGAGCAACGGCACAATCTTAGTGAACGGCGTCGCGTCAAGCAGCTTCACGGTGGCGCAGTTGGCGG